>NZ_JAVKBY010000192.1:0-4930 GCF_040222985.1 Coleofasciculus sp. F4-SAH-05 | reverse complement strand
TGGTTAAGGCTGATATCGAGCAACAATGCCGGGTATCAGCCAAGCGTCAGCGTTAACGGTTATCGACCAAAAGTTACACCGTGGACTTATACCAAGGCAGAATTACTTATGGGTAGGTTTGTCTAGGTTTTTAGAAGCGGTACGAATCGACCATAGTAACCTAAAATAATTCCCAGGGCAGCAGCGCCACATTCTACCGCCTCCATTTGTAGTAGCGTCGGTGTTTTTACCCGTTTATGTCTCCCTGGACGCCATTTTTTGAGGACTTCCCAGGGATTGAAAAAGCTGACCCAACTAAAATTAGTAGATACCACTGATCGACCTCAATATGGGAAAGACATAGGTAATCGGTGCCCGTTCTTCTACTTTGATGCGAACGACAGTTGTTGTCCCCGGAGAAATTTGCATCTGTGGTCCTTGAGACGATGACCATTGATAACGACTAGCTGTGGAGGGATTGGCGACTAAATCGGCAACAATTTCCATCATCCCATCGGGTTTTTGCGACACTAAACCTTCGACAACTTCAGGATTGCCAACAACACTAATGGCGGCTTCCTTGGTGACTGGAAAGGGAGAAATGCTGGTGACTGTGCCGACAATTCCGCCAAATCGTTCTCGCTTGACCGTTTTGGGCGTAATTTGTAAGTTCATGCCCGGTTGTACTTTCTTCCCGTCAGCAATCGATAAATAGGTAATTCCCACAAGCCGACTGGAAGCGGTTTCTTCGTTAATACTGCCGAAACGGGTGCCTCTATTGACAATCTGTTGCTGAAGGCTTTGACGCTGTTTGCCCAAAGACTCCAGGCTTTTTTGTTTGAGGATTGGCGCTAACTCTTCCAGTTCAGCGATACGCTGCTGGATTTGTTTTCGTTGTTTCTGAATCGATTCTAAGCTGGTTTTTCTCAGAACTGGAGTTAACGCTTGCAATTCTTGAATTCGTTGCCGGTTGTTTTGCCGTTGTAGGCGAATGGTTTGGATTTCCTGTAAGCTACCTTTGCCTTGTAAAGAACTGGCCGCCAAGTTTTGAGCTTCTAGTTCTGTGAGTTTGGCTCGTTGCTGCTGCAATTGCTTTTGCAGTTCCGTTTGGTCGAGAGTGGCTAAAACTTGTCCTTTTTTGACGACATCTCCAACCTGAACATTTAAAGAGAGGAGTTGTCCGGCACTGGTTGACTCGACAGGAACAACTTGGCGCGGATAAATTAACACACCTTTTCCTTCAACCGTTACCGGGATTCGCCCGTAAATACTCCAAATGGCGGTGACTCCAATTGCCATCCCCACGGAGAGCAACGATAACCAGTTTTGCGGCTTGACAACTCGTAGGAGTTGATCAAGCTTTTCTGGAGACGAAAGCCGCTGCAAGGAATTGGAGGGAAAGAGTTCACGCTTTGGTTCAAACATGGAGCTCAAGAGTTTGGTTAAGCTGCTTGTAGGTGCCTCGGGTTTCTCGCAGATAGAGTAGATAGGGCGTCAGCCGATTTTTAATAAAGGCTACCATTGGTTCATGGAATAAAGGCGTTACCCAAATTCCATAGGCAATATCCGCTTCGAGTTGACGTTGGGCTGCTTCGGCATACAGCGAGATAATTCGTCCCCTTTTCTGTAACTCTTGGCGGACAAAGCTACAGGTGTAGCGGATAGTATTCGGTGCTAGCCGATGATTAATCAGCCATCCCACTATCTGACCTTGATAGCGTAAAGCTAGACTGTTTAAGGGTTCTAAATTCTTTTCATGCTGAAAGGGAACTAAGTCAGTGGGAATCCAGCCCGTTTCGGCTTGTTGCTGTCGAATCAATTGCTTTTCCTCTGGAGTTACGTCTAACCAAGAACAGATACTGTAATTGGAGGGCAGGTGACTATATTTCTGCATCCAAGGGGCTTGGAGAACGGTTGCTGCCTCAGCTTTACACATTAACGTTCTCGGGTACGGTACACTCCAGTCATTGGTTTCCAGTAGCTTTTCTAATACTGGCGTTGTTGGCTTTCCTGGAGTGTAGACTAACTCTGCCTGGTTACACCCCCTCTCAACCAGTTCAGCTTCTAAACGATTGAGTAACGCTTTGCCAATGCCCTTATTTCGATAGGTTGGTTCGACAAATAACGACAGAATCTCTGCACTCTGATTTTGCTTAATTTCGGCTAGGGCTAATCCCACTGCTTCTTCCTGAACACAAGCCCCGAAAGCTACCATCGATGGATCGGAGCCAAGTTGGTGCAATATAAACTGGTAGGCAGAAAAAGTCAACCGCTGGAATTTGACCGCTGTTGAATCTTGCAAAAGGTTTAGCACGTACATCGCCTTCACCTTGATCCATGTCTGTGATATCCTAGAAAAAGGTAATGGAAAAAATCATAAATTTTCCATTACCCCAATCTAATTCGTTGTAACTTTTCCCAAGACGGGGTAGCTTCTAACAGTAGCTACCCCAGCACTGTCTGCTAATAAAACAAACCGTTGTGAACCGACCCAAACATTTCTTTTTACCGCCAGCTACGGCTTCGAGTTCTTCATCTTGTAACTCAAGATTGACTTCTGTGGTCTTACGGTTGATAAACGCTTTGACATCCTCAGCCGTGAATGAATAGCCCTTTTCTTCACCTAAGCGAACGGCTAAATCAGTGAAGCTATCTTGATCGGGGGCATCTCCGAGTAAATCTTGGAGATGCTGATCATTTTGCACAAGGATGTAGAAAGAAGTCTTGCAAATTGTCTTTGTTCATAATTTTTGCCTAAGATAATTCGGAGCGATTTTGACCCAAAAATTCAGTCCGATTCGCCACTGAACTGATAACTATGCTTCAAGTCTCTAAAATCATTACCATCCAAGTAAGGCATCTGATTTTAGGCTGGGGGCAACAAGTTTTTTCGGTCGTAGTGGTTGACTTAACTTTTTGATCTGCTTTACAGCGTATACCAAAATTTTCTATATGGGGAGATAAATTAATTTTTATTTATTTTTTGAAAAAAAAATAATATGCAATATAAATTTACAAAGAGTTCAGCAGAGTTGTCTGACTGAGCAATTCTCAGCAACCAAGGGCGGGTTTTGTGGTTGAGTTATTGGGAACAAGCGAGAAGTGAGCTTCTCAACCCGCCCCTACAGTGGGGAAAGCGTAGGTGGGGTTCCAACCGCCCAGCTAACGGTTAAGTGGCACTATGATCTCACTTAGAACACCAAGAAATTGGTTCACAGGGATAAGAAAACTGGTCATTATCTGTCCCGGTGGTTTCGTGATCCAATACTTGCATCACCTGGTTATAAAATGCCTCCGCTTCTGGAGGAGAATCACCAATACAGGTTAATCCTAGTTTGCCGAACTCCGAGAGGGCGCCCATCAGATGAAACACATTCCCCGTCCGGGTACTGCTATCAAAATGCAGGCGATAATGCGTAATAATATCCATCAGATCATTAGGCATTAACCCTCGGTAATGATCCCGTTGTAAATTATCGGTAGCGATATAATATTTCTGGCGACCTTGCTGACTGTGAAATAAACCCGTTGAGGCGTCGTAATGACCATTGGTTAAATACCGCAGCGACATAAACGGATGGGTGGTTCCCCCTTTACGTAAGTTAATTTCGATCGCCTGTAACTCCCAAACATTCTCCCCCTTCTCCGGCTGGTGAACAGCGACAAAATCCACGCCATACCGCTCGATCGCACCTTTTTCTGCCAAGGCTTCTCCCACTTTAATTCCCATCTTTTGTAAGGGTAAGCGATAGCCTTCATCGGCGGGAAATCGACATCCTAGATAAATCTGACCGTCTGGACCCCCTAAAATTTGATCATGGGTGGAGAGAATTTTCACATCACCCTGAGGGGTAATATATCCTTGTACGCTGGGCGATCGCTTGTTCTCTCCTTCAATAAATACCTCGACAATCACGCCTAACTCTGGGATGCGACTGGAAAATTCAGTCCAGGTTTCATTATTTGCCTGAAAGCCTAAATGTTCTAAGTCTTTGTGGATAGCTGCAACTCGTTGCTCATGCGATGCTTTCCCTGGCGCAGCGTCGGGAATTTTTCTCAAATCTAAAATCGCATTCCCTTCCCCAGAAAAGCCTTCATTGAGTTTAATCACCATCCGCTTTAAATCGGGATGACGTTCCCACAACACAGCCGCCGCTTCTACCAACTCGTCCACTGTCCAAAGCGTTTCCCAGCCATCGGGATGGGAAACACCACTGAGTTTAAAAATTTCCCGACTCCCACTCTTGGTGCCCCAGTGGAGTAAATCGGGGTCAGGTGCGAGAAGCGGTAGACCCAGTTTTACCGATAATTCTCGCTCAAGCTGGGTGGAATTATAACAGACCATGTACGACTTGTGCGGACGCAGCGCCTGACGAATTCGCGCCATTAGCCGGGGACGTTCTAATATTTTTTGGCTGAGGGGTTTGAGTGAGGCGTCATAGGTGGAGAGGAGCATCAAACGCTCACGAGCGTGAGAAAAGGGAATTCCAGGTAAAAGTTGTAAGTAATAATCAATCACTATCGGCGATAGCGGTACCGCCGTCACATAAATGAGGCGGGTGCGAGGATTGCGTAGGCGAATCAGGGAAAATAACAGCCGTTCCTCATAGTGGAGAAACCCCGGAATCTTCGCCAGTTCTCGCTGATCCACAGTAACAGACGGCACCACCAAGATGTCGCGATCGTCCTGGTCAAACAGATCAATACCAGACGAGCGATCGCGCAACTGACTCTGAAGCCGCCGAAACCGTTCTGCTTGTGTGGAGGAGGAAGAATTCAATCCATCCATTGCCCCTGAACTGCCTAAATATTATAGTTTGTAAAAGTATAGTCAAATATAGATAGACTGAATTTCATTTCAGAAATTCCCTTCGCTTTTACTTTGAGAGATTAATTCTCCTTGGGTGAACTACGCACCTCTCTATCCCATAGCGGTTAAACGCATTTGGGA
>NZ_JAVKBY010000191.1:0-51431 GCF_040222985.1 Coleofasciculus sp. F4-SAH-05 | reverse complement strand
TGGTTAAGGCTGATATCGAGCAACAATGCCGGGTATCAGCCAAGCGTCAGCGTTAACGGTTATCGACCAAAAGTTACACCGTGGACTTATACCAAGGCAGAATTACTTATGGGTAGGTTTGTCTAGGTTTTTAGAAGCGGTTGTTGTCGTGTTTTGGGTGGGGTGCGATCGCGTTGGTTTATTGAATACTGAACATCCCCTGACTGAGACGACAACTGGGAATTGTTTATCAAAGCGCGTTGGCGGAGCCTGTTCCGAAGATAACGTATCGCATCGACTTTTTTACAGGTTCACTCTTTAACTGATTCACAGACGTTGTGCTTCCTTGAGACCTTTCACACTCTTACTGATGAGACAAACTTCAACTCCTGGTTTCAGTTATAGTAGTGGTGTTAAATCGGGATGAAATCGACCCTATAGGCGGGCACATTTTCCCATTATGAAGTAAGTCTCCCACAAAACTACGGCATTTGTCAACACTGAAATGGAATTTATTTTCCCCGTTTGGGAGTTAGGGGTGAATTCGATGATTTTATCGGGAAACGCAGAGGTTCGCAGAGGGTAGCGCAGAGGGTCGCAGAGGGGTTATTTTAGCGTTTGGGGTGGGGTGCGATCGCGTTGGTTTTTTGAACACTGAAAATCCCCTGACTGAAAGGCGTACCGAAGGCAACTGAGGGTATCTAAATGGATTATAATTAAAGGGCTTAAATGACTCAAAACTCCTAGTCATGTTCAGTACAACAGTCACCGATACCGGACAAATTACGATTCCTCAAGAAATTCAGGACTACCTTAAACTGAGTAGTGGCAGTAAAATTGATTTTGTTATTGATGAAGACGGTCACGTTAAACTGATTCCTCTTAATGTTTCTGTAGAAAAATTATCAGGGTTTTTACACCGACCGGGCATCAGGAAATCTACCCTAGAAGAAATGGAAGTTGCCATCTCTGAGGGAGCAAATGATTGGACTTGATACAAACATTCTGGTTCGCTACCTTACCCAAGATGACGAACAGCAGTGGCAACAAGCAGTCGCACTGATTCAACAAAACCAGCCCTGCTTTATTGCCAATATTGTCCTTTGCGAGTTGGTTTGGGTTCTCAAAGGAGGCAACTACGGGTTCCATAAAGATGAAATTATCAATACCCTAGAAGCAATGTTACATAGTTCGGCTTTTGAATTTGAAAACCGTTCTACTGTTTATCAAGCCTTAAAGCGATATCAACAAGGTAGCGCTGACTTTTCGGATTATTTAATCGGAGCGATTGTCCATCAAGCGGGTTGTACTCAAACAGTTAGTTTCGATCGCAAGCTGAAGAACGAAAAAGGGTTTCGTTGTCTGGAATAGGGTTCAAACCCAATCAACGACTAGAGTAGAACTCGATAAAAAACGATCGCAATTAGCCTCTCAACGCGATCACTCTTCTATTCTCCCAGAAAGGCGATGCCAACCAATCCAACATCGGCTAGGGATACCCAAATAGCTACTGAAAGCTTTATATGGTAATGGTTTCAGCCTACCTGCTTCCCGTCAGCCTCTCGACTCTCCCCACTCCCTCTCAGCACTGTTGTGGTCTGGACTAAGTAGGATCACTTAGAATATACTTAACAAAACGATAAAAAAATAAATAAACTTTTCTAGTTTGTTACGTGAGAGGCTATAAATCGCTGTGAGTCAGCAATACATTGAAGTTGATTATCTTGAACCTGAGAATATTCAACCCCGACGGCGCTATGATCCCGACGCGATCGCAGCTAAATACCGCTATCGCCCTTGGGTGGTTCTCTGGCGGGCGTTAAGGATTATCTGGAACTTCGTACAGTTTATTCTGGGTCTCAAGTGGGACGAGTGGCGCAACCAAGTTGAGAGGAATCGGTTTAAACGCGCTACTCAACTGCGACAGATCCTGACTCGCCTCGGTCCGACATTTATTAAAGTGGGACAAGCGTTATCCACGCGCCCCGATTTAGTTCGCAAAGATTTTTTAGAAGAACTGATTAAGCTACAAGACCAACTTCCACCCTTTGACAATAAAACAGCCTTCGCGATTATCGAGTCAGAGTTAGAGCGTCCGGTGAGTGAAGTCTATCGCCAAATTTCCCCTGATCCAATCGCGGCGGCAAGTCTCGGTCAAGTCTATCATGCTTATCTCTATACCGGGGAAGAGGTGGCGGTTAAGGTACAACGTCCTAACCTACTCAAATACCTAACTCTGGATCTCTATTTAATGCGGAAGTCAGCCGGCTGGTTATCCCGATGGCTTCCCCTGAATCTGGGTCATGATCTGACATTAATTGTCGATGAATTTGGCATTAAGTTGTTTGAAGAAATCGATTATGTCAACGAAGGTCGCCATGCGGAACTCTTTGCTAGTAACTTCCGTGATGATCCCAGTGTTAAAGTGCCAGCCATTTACTGGAAGTACAGTAACCACCGAGTTTTAACCTTAGAGTGGATTAATGGGTGTAAGTTAACCGATACCAAAAGTCTTTGCACGGCTGGACTTGATGCTGACCAAGTGATTCAAACTGGCGTCATCGCGGGTTTGCGTCAACTCTTAGAACACGGCTTTTTCCACGCTGATCCCCATCCCGGTAACTTGTTTGCTATGCCCGATGGTCGCATGGCTTACATTGACTTTGGCATGATGGATCAGTTGGAGGAAGAAACGAAAGAAACGATTGTCAGTGCGGTTATTGATTTAATTAATAAGGATTATTTGGAGTTAGCGAAAAAGTTTGTCATCCTCGGCTTTTTAACCCCAGAGACAGACATCACACCAATTATTCCCGCCTTAGAACGAGTGTTGGGAGAAGCCGTAGGTCAAAGTGTACGGGACTTTAATTTTAAAACGATTACGGATAGTTTTTCCGAGTTAATGTTTGAGTATCCGTTCCGTGTTCCGGCAAAGTTTGCCCTGATTATTCGGTCTTTGGTGACTCAGGAAGGGTTGGCGTTAACTCTGAATCCAGAGTTCAAAATCGTTGAAGTATCTTATCCTTACGTTGCCAAACGTCTACTCAAAGGTGAATCGCCAGGTATGCGACGGCGGTTGATTGAGGTGTTGTTCAAGGATGGCAGATTCCAATGGCAACGGTTAGAGAATATGATTGCGATCGCGCGATCTGATGATAACTTTGATTTACTCCCCACAGCGCAACTAGGATTGCAATATCTGTTATCTGAAGAAGGGAAGTTTTTGCGGCGTCAGGTACTATTGGCGTTAACCGAAGATGACCGATTGCACACTGAAGAAGTACAACGCCTCTGGAATTTGGTCAAAGATGACTTGAAACCAGGACGATTATTTAATGTGGCGTTAAATTCTTTGGGTACTATGTCAACGGAGCAAATTGCGGCAATTTTACCCCTGACAGCGATGATGCGTGATTAGTCATTCGTCATACTCGCTCCCTTGAGAAGCAAGCTACGTCATTTGTCACACCTAAAATCTAATACCTTTTGTCTTTAACTTTTCTGTAGGGTGGGCAATAGTCATAAAGGGTGGGCAAGAGTCATAAAGCTAGAAACGCCTAGGTTATTATCCGTTGTTATTGCCCACCTCAAGTTCATTTGGAGTTTATTGATTAGTGTTAATGATTAAGGACTGATTTGCAGGTAATTTCTAGGTATTTCCGAAAGAATATTTCTGCTCATTTTATCCTGTTTAATAACTCAGCAATCTGTTGGTTGACTGTTTTAAGATCAAAACGCTGAGTTGCCTGAATTGTGGCGTGGTGAGCAATGGCGGCGGCTTGTTCGGGTTGCTGGTAACAGTTCATGATGATTTGAGCGAGTTCCTGAGAATTGCCAGGAGGAAATAGCCAGCCTGTTTTTCCTGGCTCGATTAATTCAACGACACCCCCCGCCGCCGCGCCTACAACCGGACGTCCACACAGCATGGCTTCAATAATTACCCGCCCAAAGGGTTCTGGAGCCGTTGATGTGTGGGCAATTAAGTCACAAGCTTTCATTAAGAGGACAATATCCGAGCGAAATCCTAAAAACTTAACTCGTTCTTTGAGTCCTAATTTTGTGACAGTTTGATGTAATTTTTCGACATAATCCTGCTCACCAAATAAAGCATCTCCGACAAGGAGAACGGTTACATCCTTTGGGCATTGGGCTACAGCTTCGAGTAGGATATGTTGTCCTTTCCAGGGAGACAGACGGCTAAAATGACCAACGACAAATTGTTCCTCTAGTCCAACTGTTTGTCTGATTGCATGAGCGTCAGTTGGTGGGATGTTGTAGTTTTCCGGTTCAAAGCCGTTATAGACAACGTGGGTTAGTTCTCCTCGTCCTCCAGCGTCAACAAATGCCGCCTGAGTCGCTTGGGAATTGGTAATTACTAAGGAGGCAAAGCGATTGGCTAAAGTGACAGCAACACGACGATTGGTTGAACTGAAATGATCGGGAGAGAGAATATCCCGGAGATGATACACCAAAGGGCGACGACTTAAAAAGCTAGCAAAAGCACCAATCACTAGGGCTTTTTGAGTATTGGCATAGATTAAATCATAATCACGGGCGAGAGTTGCTACTTTAATAATCAGAGAAACAATTGAGCGGATGCTGCCTAAACTATCCAGAATGCCACTCTCTTTACTCACATTAATGGGTTCGGTGGCTAGAACTTGAACAGGAATATTATTTTGTTCTAATAATTCCCGAAATGTACCATCGGCAAATAAACAAACTAAACAGGTTTCTCGATAGGGTTTGGCGACATCCGTTAGAGACAGTTCCGCGCCACCTAGCTTGCCACTTTGATCGAGGAATAGAATCTTCATGAGGATATGTCCTGATTCCTTATATCAAGTCCGGTTGAATACTCACACTTCGGCATTTAAATTGGGATACCTCAATCGCTCAAAGATAACAGGCAACAGGCAACAGGCAACAGGCAACAGGAAATACACAATTTAAATGCGTTTTAGCTTATGTCAAGGGTTGAGTTAGCGACGGCGAACAGCTAGCAATGCACCGGCTACCAAAACAAGACCAACTAGGGTAGTTGGCTCTGGAGTTTTTACCGCACCAACCAAACTGAAATCACTGTTGCGACCTCCCGGTGAAGTCCCTTGCTGTACCGCTGTCAGCTCAAGGTTTGTAATTGAAGTATTACCAAACGGCTCTAAAATACTGTACCATCCACCACCAACAGGATTATCTGTAGAAGCACTCAGAGCCGTTATTTCTTGGTCAATCCCTAAATCTGATACCTGCCATCGTACTGTATTTTCATCCCCAACAGTTAGATATCCATCAATGAATCCCCCAGTCGTATTAGCCTTCACCTGAGCTTTCTCAAACACAGTATCTCTAAATTTACCCGGTAGGTATAGGAAGCTCAAGTCAAGGGATTTTAGGATAGCTGGCTGGTCACCTGGAAGATCTAATGTAACCTTTTCTTCTGCCAGATCAATTTCACCACGAACAAAACCACCTTGGACACCTATTCCAATAACATCGCCAACCTGCTTAGATTCCAGAGGGCGTGGATCACTTGTAATCGTAAAGCCATCTTCAGTTGTACAGTTTGATAAAGTCGTGCCAGGGGTGACGAGGGGTTGACAGGTTCCGCCAACTAAACCATTTGTGAAATTAAAGGCTTGAGCCGGAGTCGCGGTCATGGCCAAAATTGTACTTGTGGCGGCGATGGCTAATTTTCCATAGATGCTAAGCATTGGTAATCCTCAGAAAAGTGTTAGTTTTAGTTCTCGAAACAATTAGTTGTCGATATAAATAAATATACTTTACGTTCTGGACGTTTTGTGTAAATTTTGTGTAAAAAGAAATTCATTTTATATGAAGATTATGTATGCCACTAAAATTAGAACCGAAACGGTTAATCCGTGTTATATCTCCGGTTAAGCCAAGAGAACTTGCCGCACTTGTTGGGCAATTTGAACCCAATTAAAATGGGTAACGGCGTAGTCACGACAGGCAGCGCGAGAAGGCATTGATATTGTGCCATTGAGTAATGATTCTAATCGGAGTGCGATCGCGTCAGCTTCGGTAGAATCAGTAATCAGTTGGGGGGAAAAGGGGGTGAGAATTTCTGGCATCCCGCCGACAGGGGTACAGAGTACGGGTGTACCACAGGCTAAGGATTCGAGTAAGATCAGTCCAAATCCTTCTAAAGATTGGCTGGGAACCACAGTTAAATCGGCGGCTTGGTAAGCGATGGGTAATTGTTCATCGGGGAGATAACCGAGGAATTTGATATGATTTGTGAGTTCTAAGTCTCTGGCTTGTTGTTCCAGGGAGTCTCGCAAGATTCCCTTACCCGCCACGGCTAACCACACATCGGGTATCTGGGATGTTATTTTAGCTAAGGCAGTTAATAAGACATCAATCCCCATGCGATGCACCAGGCGACGGGGGGTAAAGATAATTTTGCGATCGCGATCCCACTGAAGTTGTTCTCGCGCCTGTTGACGGGATAGGTTGGGTTGAAATCGTTGAGTATCCACACCACCGGGAATAATATGGATTTTAGTCCAGGGGATATTGTATTCTTGGTGCAAGATCGTGCCAAAAGCTTTACTGAGAACAATAAAGCGATCGCAACGATTGTAGACTTGCTGTTCCATCCACCGCTTCACAGATACCGCGAGTTTATTGCTTCCTTCGCGATCGCTCTCTATTGCCCAAGGACCATGAAATGTAAATGTAATCGGGATTCCTGTCGGTAAACTGGGTAACAAGGGCAGACTATAAAGGGCAAAATGCAGGTTAATTGCATCCGGTTTTGCTGTTTTACGCTGCAAAAAATTGTGATGACTCAGCCAGAGTCGTTGCCATAGTGGAGTATTGGGTTCGGCTAAGTTTGTCAGTTTTACGGGAGAGTCAGAGGATGTTTCTGGTAGTCCAACAGCACACAATTCTATCTGATTTTCGGTTAAGGCTAGGGTATGGGTGAGTTCATAAACATAGCGATTTAATCCTCCTGGTATGGTTGGGAACCAATCCTTGCCAATACAGAGGATTTGGGCGGCAATATCTGTTGATTCATTCATATTATTATTTGTCATTCGTCAAAACACTGATTTCACGGATTTATTGGATATATGGGGTAGGGAGGTGAGAGCTTATTCATACACTGATTACACCGATAATTTCGTTCTCTATGAAGATGATTTTTTATTTGTCATTTCCTTGTTGCCCGTTTCCTATTCCCTAGTCAAGTGCCAAACTATCTCTGGGAGAAATTAGCAACGCATTTAATCATAGTTTTACGGTTTTTCTAGCACAAGTTTCAAATTCTTTGTATAAGGTTTCGGCTTGCGCTAACAATTTGGTGTTTTTAACACTAGACAATTCATCTCTTTTTTTCTGTTTTATCGCTTTGCGTCTTGCTTCTTCTTGAGGATCGCGCAATCTATTGGCATGATCCGCATTGGCTTTAGCCACGTCAACCAGGTCAAAATTTTTGTTAAATTTTTCATTGACGGCTTCCACTACTTTATCTAAATGTTGTGTAGTAAGATTAAATGTGCTAATGATAAAATAATCCTTGTATGGCTTTAATTTGGTATAAAATCCAATGTAGCTCTCTAGAGCTTGAGTTACTGAAACATAAGACCAACGACTGGTCAAGGAAAGAACCGCACCAACGGGTTCTCTGATAATCAACAAAACAGCAATTTTTTGGTTAATTGCCTGTATGATCTGAGTCGGTGAGTGCATGTGATTAGTTACTTTTACCGACTTGGTCTGGTTCTTTTTAAAATGTGATGTCGCAAAGCTATTGGCTGAACCTTGAAATCCATCAATGACGAGTTCAGTGTCGGCAGTGACTAAGCGTTCAGTTTCATCTTTGCCAATTGACTTTTTCTTGAACTGATCCCACTTAATATACGGTTGGAATAATATCCATAATCTAGGTTCTCTAGCTACTACGGCGCGAAAGGAGAAAATAATTTTCCTGGCTAAAATAATAAGTCCATCGAATTGTTTATAAAGAAAATTATTCATATATTTTAAGTCAACAAAATACGATAAGATTATAGCATACTTTTTGAGCTATTGTCAATTTTTGTGTACCCACAAAATATGCAAATTTATCCAATTTGATAATTGTAAATTTAAGACAATTTAATGGAAAATAAAAACAAAAATATCATAATATAAAAAATAATTTACCCTCAATTATTTCAACCATAATCTAGTATTATATTTCTCTTTTTTTTGATTATTATTTTGATATTGATAATACCTCTGTGCGGCCATACCTATACCTGTGAATCCCCAGAGAATTACACCTTGCACCGAAGCAAATGGATTGCCCAAAGGTATCTGTGACAAGCTAGCAAAAGCAATGGCACGAGCCACCGCAGCAAAAGGATCGAAGCGACTCTCAGAACCTTGGAACAAACTAAAAAAAGATAGCAGTATCCCCCCCATATAAGGAAAGGTTCCCAGCCACCCCAAGTTCAAAAGTGTAGATAAAATAGCACTATCATGGGATGGACCCCCTAGTCCCTCACCTGTCCAACTTGTAAGCGCCTCTCCAAGGTATTGATTATAAGTTTCCTGTCTGGCCTCACCACTGTTGTCCTCCTCAAGATTAGAGAAGGTTTCAAAACGGGAATAAATAACGTCTGAAAACGGTTCTATGGTAGTTAAAGGAATAACTAAAATTATTGTTACCATGATCGTCACAATTATACGCATCTGAATATGAGGTTTCAGAGAATTAATCATAGCAAATAATCCCAATGCCCAGCTCAACCAAGTCGTGCGTTTTTTAGTCAAAAGAAAAGCAACGTAACCAGCTACTGTGGCAGGAATACCTAAAACCCCTTTACGGTCATTAACAAATAGCAATAACAACCCTGCCATCATAACGGTTCCAAAGGGTCTGTTGGCATTCATCGTACTCCAAACATTAATCAGTAGAGCATAAGGTTGTCCACCGCTAGCAAAATTTGCATTGATTAACCAGGAACGATCCCACTCCGGTAAAACTAAAAATTGGATGATGCCATAGATTCCCATTACCAAAACTCCCCAGAGAAAAACTCGCTGAATATTTTGGCGATAGCTGGGATAATTTTGCCAATTGACGAATAGGTAAAAACCAAATAGGAGTGGAATCAGCCATTCCAATAAGTCTAGTACGACCTGAATCGGTGATCGGTAAATAAGTCCGACCAAAAAGCCATAAAACACACCGATAAAAGAGAAAACAAAAGGCAAGCCACCTTGGCGATGAATCTTGGGCAAATGTTCCCAAAGCGTAAAAACTGTTACCAAGGTCACCAGATAAGGCGCGAGTAGTATCGGACTCGGTTCGGTAAAGCCACTTTTCCAATCCGCTAAGCGTCGGACAAAGGGAGTCAGAAACCACAACCACCAATTAAAACCGACAAAAAGAAGAGGCTCTCGAACATATAAAAACATTCCTATAGCAAAAGCTCCAACAGGAAAAGCGAGGTTGAGTATTTTGCCAGCACCTGCCAAAATTAATAAAAGTGAAAAACAGATGAAAGCGAGGATTACTATCCATGCTTGTTTCGATTGTTGGGAAACCTGAATGCCTTTTTCATGAAAGTTAGACATGATTTATTGCCGAGGGTTTTTTGAGGCTCCTTAACATTCCTTAGTACAGGGTACAGAATTTATGTCCAGGGATTTAGAATGTTACGTCAATTAAACATTGGCTAAAGATTTTTCCTTGGGGTGCAACGCTTCCTCATACAGCGCTAGTCGATTTTGAGCAACAGACTGCCAACTATAAGATTGTGCAGTTAAATAGGCATGGTGGCGTAGTTGTTCTAAATAGGAGCGATTTGTAATCAAGCGCTCTAACGCTTGTTCGATCGCCTGACTGTCACGGATAGGAATTACAATGGCATCATGGCCATCTCGGACAATCTCCATGGGTCCGGGTGCGGCTGTGGTAATTGGTGCTAAACCACATGCCATGGCTTCGATGAGGGCTTTGCCAAAGCCTTCGGAAATGGGGGTAAATAATTTAATCTGGTGTCCCTTTAACAGGCTAGGTAATTGTTCATGGGGATAACGGGGGACAACTTGGATGCGATCGCGTACAGTGGGATCAAAATCCCGATAGACTTGCTCGACGCTGGGGCATTCTCGGCATTCTGTACCGAAAAAACTCAGGTGGACATGAGGATAGCGAGTTAAAATCTTATTCAGTGCGGGTGCGCTATAGTGAATCCCTTTACGAGGAATGTAAGTACTCACTTGGGCAATGCGAATCACTGTATCTGTTGCCTCTGGTAGTGGCTCAAAGGGCAGATTTAGAAAGGCTTCGGGAATTCCATTGGGAAAAACATGAACCCGTTCTGATGCTACACCTAACTGTTCAACCACATACTTAGCTTCTTCACGATTGAGCAGGTAAATTAAATCGGCATAACGCAGAGAAGTTGCAACTTCCCAAAGTCGAAAGCTACCCCGATAGAGAGGATATATCCAACTCAAACGCAAGTTTCCTTGTTGGGCATCCTCAATGTCAGCCAGGTGTTTCAAATGTTCTAAACCATGACTCCTTGTCACCAGCATGGGAGACTTGTGGCGAGAGAGGCG
Organism: Coleofasciculus sp. F4-SAH-05; assembly: GCF_040222985.1. Lineage (NCBI taxonomy): Bacteria > Bacillati > Cyanobacteriota > Cyanophyceae > Coleofasciculales > Coleofasciculaceae > Coleofasciculus > Coleofasciculus sp. F4-SAH-05. The sequence continues at coordinate 40,865 of NZ_JAVKBY010000191.1, read as the reverse complement.
TGGTATTTTTGCCCATAGCCAAGCATCACCCGTGGAGGCGTCTACCACATCAACGGGTTGCTGACGAGATAATTTGGCAATATGATTTGCCACAAATTCTGGAAACAATAATTCTTTGATTAGGGTTGGTAACCATTTGGGCAGATTATCAATAGAGTAGTAATGGACTTCATGCCCAAGTTTTTGATAGTACTGACCCAGTTTAATCGTACTCCCGGCTGATCCAGAATTTGGGTCGAGGGTTTCATGAATCGTTAGCAGTATTTTCATCGGTTAATTAAGTAATATGAGAATTATTTTTTATGGTGTCCATCTTGACACATCAAAACCATATTTGTCGCTGAGTTTATTAATGTCTTCTCGCAATTCATTGAATACTAATTTGCGTTGTTCTGGAGATATTTTGCAGTTTGTTTTTATTTTTCCACCCAAACTATTATAAATTATTTTTTTTGTCGAAACCGGAATTAGATTAGCTATAAAACGCAAAAATTTATTATTACTCATAGATTTCCACAATCGTTCATCTGTTAATCGTTGATTATTCGCGTTAAAAACAGTCCCTATTCCTTGAAACTCATAACTTGTATCTATATTCAAAAAATGACAAACCTTTTGAACCACACTTAGCGGATCACGTTTGAGGTCATCAAAATCTAACAATAGAATACTGTCAGGATCAAACCGTTGATAATATTCATCGATTTGTCTAGCATATTGTGATACCTCAATCAAATGCCGATCGATTCCTTCAGACAGAGGCTTCTGTGTTTCTCTCCATCCCAGGGCATGTCCGTGAGTGTAATGAGATTCTATCCGTTCCCAGGGATTTCTGAGGATATAAATAAATTTAAAATTCGCTTTATCTTTGAGTGTCGCAATTCGGGCAGCAACATTAGGACGTTTGGGAATTCTCGTATAATCGACTGACGCTTCCAGAGCCACTTTATGCTGTTGAGGATGCCAATCCCAAAGGGTTTGATACCCTTCAAAGCCTTCAGCCCAGCGTTGATCATTGGAGAAAAATCTTGGTTCTTTTTGACGGCATGGTGAAATCTGTGGATGCTGAGCTAAGTAAGCAAAAAGACTGGTTGTGCCACCTTTCATTGTGCCAATAATTAAAGCAAAATTATTCATGTTATATCGCTACACTAAACTCTTGTATTTTTTGATTAATTTATCGTTAAGATGATTAATGTCATAATCATTTTCCACTCGCAATCGACTGGTTTGACCGATTTTCGTCCAAAGCTGATGAGCTTCAACCAAGATTTTAATTTTTCCTGCTAATTCATGATAATTTTTCTCCGGTACTAAAAAGCCGGTTACTCCATCCTCAACTAATTCCGGAATGCCACTGTGGTAAGTGCTGATTACTGGTAACCCCATTGCCATTGCTTCCATTAAGACAACCGGAATCCCTTCTTGATCCCCGTTTTGACCCGTGATGCTTGGTGCTAACAAAATATGCGAATTATTTAAAATAGTGATAACTTCTTCCTTTTGTTTCCAGCCCAGCAGTTTAATTTGTTCTCCGGCATTTAGTTCCTTGATTAGCTGTTCTAGGGACTCTCTCAACTCGCCGTCACCGATAATATTATATTGAATATGGGAATAGGACTGGCTTAATTGGGCAACGGCCCGAATTCCATACTCGATTCCTTTTTTTTCAACCAGTCTAGCAATACTCACTAGGCGAATAGAACCATCTGGATCAGGATGCCGAGGCGTAAAGGTAAACTGTTGACAATCAATTCCCATGCGGTGTACAATAATTCTCTGCTGATCGCAACCTAATTGAATTAGCTGATTTTTCCAATTGTTACTGATTGGCATGAAAATGTCTCCTGTCTCAAAGAGTTGATCATAGAGACTATCCCCATATTTTTTCAGATGTCCACTGAGATCCAATCCATGAAATATCGTGCAGAGTTTTCCCTTTATTGCACCCATATCTCTCAAGTCCATGCCTTTAAGTCCTTCTGAACCAAAGTGGCATTGGATGATATCATAATCGGGACGCTTTCCCAGGAAAGGAATTACGGTGTAAAGTAGTCTTAAAGACGTTGCCTTTTTCTTATATTTAAACCAATTCAATGAACGCCATAACAGGATTGGATCTTTAAAAAAATTGGACAAAAATAAGCCGATTGCTTTCCAGACGCGCCTCAAGTAACTATCGGGTATTTGAGGATAATAGTATGTATGGCTTAATAGGTTATGTTTTTCTACGTCGGGATGAATTTTGCCTTCTTTCTTCGGTTTAGTGGCATAAATATCAACGTGACACCCCCTATCTATCAATCCGGTAATTTGATTCAAAATAAACGTTTCTGATAAACTAGGGAATTCGCCAACTAAAAAAGCAGTTCTCATTGTTTAATTCTCATTTTTTACTGTCAGTGTTTACCGGATAACTAATTGGCTAATTTATCACAAAGTAACAGACATCTTGAATCTGGATAAGAAGGAAATACGTGAACCTCGGCAAATTCGCTCTTTAAGACATCAATAAATTCCTCAAGTGTGTACCAAGAGTTCTCTTCCCACCACTCCATAGCTTTTTTATTGTTAACAGGAATTACTTCTTTTAATTCAGAATAAGGGATAAACTCTATTAATAACCAGCGTTTGCAAAACTTAAACAACTGGTTAAACATTTTGTCAAAGCCTAGTTTTCGCTGAAATATAAGATGGTGAACAATCGTTAGGCACATCACCAGATCACATTGTAGGCGCTGATCAGGAGAGGTGATAAATTCACTATTTAGGTAAGCATCCCTTGCTGTCCAGTCAATGGCTAGTGGTAGAATAGATAAATTATTTTCCTTTGCGTCGTTATAGAGTTTTTGCACACAGGCTTCATCATTATCAAATGCTACAACTTGGCTGCCGCAACCTGCTGCTAATTGAGCATACCATCCTTGATCACTATCTATGTCTAATACAGATTTTGGCTTCAATTCTGATAAAATCTTATGGACAGATTTTTGTTTCGTTGTCCATTCTGGAGACGGATCAAGGGAAGCGAAAAAATCATCGTAACTAATTAAGGAATTTATCTTGAATCTAGGAATTTGGATCTGCTCTACTTCTCGTTTTAATTTCCTTAAAAAACTTAAGCTTGATTTTTGAGTTTGGTTTTTATTAGTTTTTGATTTTACTATATTTTTGGCTAATTTAAAAACATTTAATGGGATATAATGCCTAGTTAAATCGATAATTTTTCTAGTATAGATTTTCCATTTATTGGCATTTACAGAATAAGCATAAAAAGCGTCTAATTGTTCTTTAACAATATAAGTTCTCGCACCGTATGAGTGCATTAATAAAGTGCGAGCAGTGTTAACATATTGATGTTGCATAAGGCTTAAAAAATGAATAAATGACAAGTAGAATTTTTTTGAGGCTTCCCCAGGCCAATAAAAATCATCTTCCGCTGAAACAATTGAGCAAAAATCTACAAAAATAGGTCTGCTCCAATCAAATAAAATATTCAAAGGATTAGCATCATAAATTGTCAGGTTATACTTGCCCAGCTCTAGAGTCAGATCTATATGTAACAATGTCGCGTCCTTGAACATGTCACTACACCATTCATGAGGATACGTGATAAATGGAATTGTTCGATGCTTGAGAATGAGACTGTAATCATCAAGTTTTAAATCAGATATTTCTGTTTCTATAATAAGGTTTTTGGTCATTATTTTTTGAATAATTTTTTCCTCAAATAATCTTCGATAAAGTGATGCATTGTACTCAAATATTCCCCGATATATTTGCCCATTAAATCGAAAAAGACGTCCATTTCGATCCCGAAAGGAAAGCGGATCTAATACAATATTATTTGCTACAACATTATCCATAGTTAAGCTCCCTTAAATTGCATTTGATGGTAGTTCCAAAGCTTGCCCTGCTGGGCTAACAACTCCTGATAGGTTCCCTGTTCCACAATCTGTCCTTGCTCCAGCACCACGACTTTATCTGCTTCAGCAATCGTCGATAACCGATGGGCGATCGCAATCACGGTTCGTCCCACGGAAAGCTGCTCTAATGATTCCTGAATTAGCCGCTCTGATACTGAATCTAGGGCGCTAGTGGCTTCATCTAGAATCAGAATATCTGGGTTGTGTAGCAACGCTCGTGCGATCGCCAGCCGCTGGCGTTGTCCCCCAGATAACCTCACCCCTCGCTCTCCGAGAACCGTATCAAAGCCTTCTGGCATTTCTTGAATAAACTCTAAAGCATTGGCTAAACGTGCGGCTTCTCGAATCGCTTTTTCATCGGTTTCTTGGGTGCCATAAGCAATATTATTACTTACCGATGTATTAAAAATAAAGGTATCCTGGCTGACAATCGCCATCTTCCGCCGCACGGAATTGATATCATACTCTGCCAAATCAATACCATCAATTCTAATCATTCCCCGGGTTGGATCGTAGAAACGCGGAATTAGATCAGCCAGCGTTGTTTTGCCAGCACCCGATCCACCCACTAAAGCCGTAGTTTTTCCTTTCTGAATGGTTAAATTAATGTTCTTCAATACCAGGGTATCCGGTTGATAGCCAAAATCAACAGCGACAAACTCAATGCCTTGGGTTAAGCCAGGAAACTGAACCGTTCCATTTTGCAAATAGGGTTTGTCCTCCCGTCTCAGCAAGTCTCTAAGATTACTGAGTGAGCCATGAAACTCACTCAATTTTACTCTAGAGTTATTCACCTGACGGACAATGGGCATCAGCCGAAATAGCACAAATAAGAACGTCAGTAATGAAGCAGGTTGTAACTGTCCGTTGGGAATAAAAATTGCAAACGCTATAACCAGCATTCCCACCAGAATCGTAATCGCGATGCCTTCTGATAAGGGAACCACTAAAGCACTAGCGGATGCAATTTTTTTTGTCGTTTTCACAATTTGATTGCTGGCGGCATAAAACCGCTGACGTTCAAACTCCTGAGTCGCAAATGCCTGAACCGTTCTAATTCCACTGATAAATTCGATCGCTGTTGCCACAAAGGAGCCATTAGCTTTTGATCGTTCAAAGGATACCTCTCGTACCTTGCCAATCAGGGTGGAGAGTCCAACGGCTAACAGACTAAACAGCATCAACGAGACAATCGTGAGTTGCCAGGAAATTAATAAAATGGAAACAACATAAGCTAACAACGTCGAACCCCGAGCCAGCAACACAGCCGTAATGTCAAAGGAGCGTTCGAGTTGCTTACTTTCAGTCGTCAAACTGTTGATCAATTCACCCGATCGCGTTGTCGAAAAATAACTTAACCTCAACGCCTGAAACTGCTCAAACAGCCGCTTACGCAGTCCATCAACTAAATTGATTTGAGCGATCTTACTATAAACCTGTCCTAAATAGGTCAAGCCACAACGCAGCCAAGTAACTAGCAGAATCAATGCTGATACCCGATAGAGTCGCTCTGTCGCTGGAGCATGAACCGCTAACACCCAGGTATCCAACCACTCAATTCCCGTTTGAATCGGGGGAGCGTCAGGATTAGTGAACCCTTGCAAGAATGTTAAGATAAAGCCGACTCCAAATCCCTCAAAAACGGCAGCAAGTAATGTGAAGATTACAGCCAGAACGGCGATGCGACGAAAGGTTTTGAACTCTCGAAACAGAAATGCATTCTCTTGCCAAAAACTGGTTCCTTTCAGGAACTTGCGGATTGGAGTCGGTAACATTAAAGACATCCCTATTTTCTTGACAGCAAGGGTGGACTACCGTCATTTGTCAAAACACTGATTTCACGGATTTATGGTAAAGATGGTGGTCGGGCGATGAGAGCTTATTTATACACTGATTACACCGATAATTTCGTTCTCTATCAAGATAGTTTGTCATTTGTCATTTGTCAGGGTTTGAGGAATATATTTGTTATTGGCAGGGCAGGGGCTTTCTGGCTCCCCCTTCCGTGCAATAAAAGCGAAGCATCCACTGTCCGAGGGGGGTAGGGAAGTCAGTTACCGTAGGGTGGGCAAGAACAACCAATGATATAAGCGTTGCTCGGTTTATAACTCTTGCCCACCCGACCAAAAATCACCCTATTCAGACTGGTGCAAGATGTGAGAAACCAACTACTGAGAGACTAACTCTCTTGCATAAGTCCGCCAGAAAAGCACCTCATCCAGCGCCAAATGACAAGGACTAACTAAACTCATCTCACCCCGGATTACATTAATCAATTGGGGCAGTTTGTTGAGTTTAAATTTACGTAGCCAGCGTCCTACAGGTTTAATGATCGGGTGGTCTGCTACCGTCGTGTTAAACTTAAACATTGGGAATAACTTGCCGTTTTTACCCACTTGCCACTGCTTAACAAAAATAGGTTCTGGTGAAGACTTCCGCATCAGCATTGCCAAAACTAGCATCATTGGACTGAAGCTGAGTAACAAAAAACCCGCCGTGCTGCTATTCATAACGTCTTGGAATATCTCCATTAAAGGACGACGTTGTTTCGGTAATCCAGCAAGAGAAGGAACATTGATAACAACGGGTTTTCCGGCTCGCTCACAAGCATCTAGCCAACGTTTCAGTTCAGTCTCTCCCAGTTCTTTATCTAAGGAAACGAGTTTGACAGGAGACTGTTTCAAACATTCTGTTAACCGTTGGTCATTCTCAAGCGCACTCAGACGAATAGGGTTAGCAACAGTGCTGCGTTTGACGAATAGCTGATCTTCATGCCATTGCAGCACCAAGGAGCTAGACAGGGAATTTGGGGATTTTGCGGTGGTAGATGTCATAGGATTAGAAGGATTAGTCATCAATTGCGAGAGGGTCATTGCCGTTGATAATTTCGATTAGATGAGCGGAGTAATGGACAATTCATCCACTCGGAGATAACGTTTTAGTTGAGACCCTTTTGGGGAAGTGTTAACTGCGATTAAAACTGTTTAGGCAGTTAATCAATAGAAGTGATCATTGAAGACAATAATTATACCGTAAACCAACGATGTTGCTGACAAGCTTGCGTTAAATTTAGGCTGTTTATTCATCTTTCTTTATGATAGTTCATATTTTGCCGAATGTCTCTAACTTTTTAGCCCAAAATTGATGAGATAATCTTATAAATGGTGTAAACCTCTGATGAAAGTTTAATATAAAAAACAGTCCTGATATAACTTTCACGAAAACTTTATAAACTTGATGCATCTTCACGTAATCTTTAAGAAACAGGGCTTGACAATCAGGGAACATTTCCCAATCAACCAATGACAAATGACAAATGACTAATTAAGCTCTAACAATTGACTTTTTTTGTGCTTCGTGTAGGCGACATAAGGATTAGCATAACGACTAGCGCCATTTGCCACAACGCCGATCGCGTTTAAGGGAGCGAGCAAATTAGTTGCCTCAGTTAGTTCCGATTGCGTCACCCGATCTAAACGGGCAACTAATATGACACCCTGACAAAAAGAAGCCACTTGCATGGCATCGACAATACCCAGAATCGGTGGAGTATCCAGTAACACTAAGTCATAACCCTGCTCAAACTGTGCGATTAATTGCTTCATCCGTGGGCAACTGAGCAACTGAACTGGATCAGCGGGTATGGGTCCAGCGGTTAAAATATCAATCTCGGCACCGAATAGGGATAGCTGCTGGGGAACCACCTCTTTTGTATCATTGGCGAGTATGGTTGCCATCCCTTGATCATTAGATAAATGAAGCTGTTGGTGCAGTGTCGGACGGCGCAAATCCGCATCAATCAAGAGAACCCGCTGGTGTAAGCGAGCCGCACTTAATGCCAAACCCAAGACGAACGTAGATTTTCCCTCACCGGGTAGGGTGGAGGTGATTACCAAGGATTTGAGTTTGCCATCGGCGTTTAATAATTGAATATTTTTGTAAATCAGATCTAAGGATTCCCGCAAAGGCAGGGATTGCAGCAAAGGCAGGGTTTTCGATTCAGCAGTGGACGACTTACTGAAGGGGAAGTGGATCAGCTTTCCATTCGTACTCAGGTGTGGTAATTGGGGCAGAATACCAAGTAAGGGCAATGCCACCCGTTGCTTCAACTGATCTGAGGTATGAACCGCATCATCCAGTGCTTCCCGCCCAAAGGCAGCAATCCCGCCCAAAAAGAGTCCAATCACCATCGCCAAGAGTACGTCTTGCTTGGTTTTCGGACCGGTTTGTTCTCCCAATTGGGGCGCTTCCACAACTTGCCACTTAAATCCGCCCCTAGCGATTTCGATACCTAACTCCTGTCGCGCTTCTAGGAGTTTTTGCAGGGTATTGCGTTCAACTTGAACCTCCGGTTGCAGGCGCTCATACTTGGCGATGAGTTGGGGAAAGCGACTCAGTTGCGCCTGGAGTTGCTGCTGGGTTTGAGCTAAACTCTTGTCCTTGGCTTCTAGAGCTTCCAGACTGGTTTGGGTTTCCGCAAGCTGACGAGACAGGGTCAAATCGGTTTCTCCCAGTTGTCCGGCTTGCTGTAAATTTCCTACGGTATCTGGGGAAGTTTGTCCGAGTACCCGATTGGCTTCTGCTTGTAACAATGCTTGCTGACGCTGACGCTTTTGCAGCAGTTGCTGCACCGTAGGATCAGCATCGGTAAACCTTACCCGTTGCTCCGCTAGCGCCAGTTCTGTCTTTTGCAGTTCATCCAGCAGGGTTTGGTAACGGGATGACTCACTCAAGCGGGAGGATGTCAGCGCTTTTTGGGGAGAACGTTCCAATTGTTGCTGTAATGCCTGATAACGTGCCTGTGTTTCTTGGTACTGAGCGCGAATCGTCTCTCGTTCTTGCTCAATCGTATTTAACATTTGAGTCACTGTAGTGGCTTGTTCCACCGGATCAATCAGGTTCTGACTTTGGCGAAATTGTTCTAAGGCTTGCTCTGCCTGGTTCACACTCTCCCGGGCGGTGGGTAATTGATTATTAATAAAGGCTAAACCTTCGGCGATGCGTTGCTCCTGCTGCTGGAGGTTGAACTCCTGATAGACTTGCTGAATGGCGATGAGAACATCTTGGGTTTGAACTGGATCATTGCTGGTATAATCGACTTCCACGATTTTCGTTTCATATTCTCCCTCCTCCTTACGGATTACCGATAACGATTCCTTCAGCATTTCCACCTCCAGGGTGGGATATTGGGGGAGGAGCAAATCCACGGCTTTTTGCAGGAGTTGATTACTTCGCATCAGGTTGAGCTGGGTGGCGTAGTCGAGTTCCAGATTCGATTCTTTTACCTGATCTTCAAAACCGGGTTGTCGATTTTTAGTTGCTTCTTTGAAATACGGCTCAATCAATAGCTCCATGGAACTTTCGTAGGTGGGTTCTTTCGTCAGTGATAGGGGAATTGCCATCGCCACAATCCCACAAAAAACACCCAAAAACCAAAAGCGGCGGCGTAGTAATACGCCAAACAATTGCCCGTAGCCAAACTCCGTGTCTGTTCCCTGGGGATTACTGGATGTCACTGTCACGATTACTCAACTTGAATGGATGAATTCAGAGACTGATTCGGTTTAAATCCACACACCTGCTCCATTAATTTACTCACCTTGGCAAAAAATACTTCTTGTGAGAAGTTACTCAGGGCATGGTGACGAATTTGGGCATAATCCCATGATTGTCGATTAAATTCGACGAGTGCGTCATAGATGGCTTCTGGGCTTTGTTTCTTAAAAAACACACCGGTTTTGTTCGGGATTTGTGTATCCAGAACACCGCCTGCACCGTAAGCAATGACTGGGGTACCACTGGCATTGGCTTCAATGGGAACTAATCCATAGTCTTCTAATGCCGCAATAATCACGCCTCGCGCTTTTGACAGATATTTAGTGCGCTCTGCGTCACTAACATAGCCGAGAAATTGAATATTTTCCAAGGCTTTGGCTTGAATCCTTTCTCGTTCTGGTCCATCGCCAGCAATCCGTAGGGACCAGCCTAACCAATTAAAGGCTTCGACAATAATATCAATGCGTTTATAGCTGATCATTCGGGATGAAACATAGAAATAATCCTCCTTGTGATCGTCAAAAATAAACTTGCTGGTGTTAATTGGGTAGTTGATCACTTGGGCTGGTTTACCATAGATGTCTCGAATCCGCTCAGCCACTGTGGTTGAGTTGGCAATATATAAGTCAGGGTCCTGAGCATAGTGGAAATCCAATGCTCTGAGCTTTTTACAGATTTTTTCAATTAGGGGAGAATAGAGTCGAAAATCCTTGTATTCCTTCAGGTAGGTTTCGGTGTCCCAGAGAAACCGAGTGACGTTATGACAAAAACAAATATGCATCGCGTCAGGACGTTTTTTCACACCCTTAGCGAAGCTAGTGGTGCTACTAATGATTAAATCATACTTTTCCAGGTCTAATGCCTGAAACGCGGGATAGTAGAACGGTGCCAAGAGTCGGAAGTTCTTTGTGGCTCCGGGAATGTTTTGTAGTCTTGTCGTGTTGACCGGGCGATCGCCTAACTCAATGGTTTCCTCCGGATCATATAAGGATGTAAATACGTCGGCTTCTGGGAAGTATTGACAAAGTAGTTCAAAAACTCGCTCGGCTCCCCCTCTCTGTGTTAAATAGTCATGAACTAAAGCAATTTTCATAAGGTTCGTTATATTATCCACTTAGATCTGTTTAATTGTTTCAGAACTGCGGAAAATAGGTAGACAGCACAATTATTTTATGTTTTTTGCTTTTTCCGTACCTGTTTACGCGAAGTTGCTTCAGTTGTTAACCTGTTCGGCTTTTTAACCGCCTATTCTTGACACTCAAAACTACTCTTACAGCAGTTCCTAACACGCTGTAGTGGCGTGATACCGCTAGAAGAGTCGAATAGATATGACTACATCGGGCGCAATAATTTATACTCCCGCCGTTTCTAAACGTAAGCCTTATCCATTAAATTGGATATACGACACATGTAATACAGTTATGCATGTAATACAGTTATGTTAGACACAACGATTTACTACTGCTTACTGTGTATTACATTAAGCCGGAAAGCACTGTAGAGCCTAGTTTTCATAACGAAGCTAAATTCGTAATTTCACTAAGCAACTGCTTACTGTACAGATAATGGAATCGTAAGAGAGGAAGTGACTAGGTATTTATCCTGGATGTATCATATCATGATTCTGGGAACAATTGTCAATGACAATCATTGAAAAAAATAATATCCCTACCCGCCACTCAAAGATATATAGCAATCCTATATAGGATTGCTATAGGTGCAGTTAAGATAGCTGCTGCCTTTTTCAACGTTGAGCTGAGTGCAACGGTCTTATGCCGTATATCATAAAGCTATATTGAAGTCAATGACCAAAGTAGAGTTGACTAAGTTCTGCCAAGGAAACATCGTTTTCCGGTTGGGGATCACGCCAAAACGGATGAATCGGGAGTTGCGGTACTCGACGATTGGTTTTAGGTGACGATAAAATCTGCTCAATTACGTTTAAATAGCCTTGAGCCGTACTCTCCCAGGTATAGTGATTTAAGACCAGTTGCTGAGTCCGTTGAGAAAAACTCTGCCACTCAGATTCATTACAGATTAACCGCTCCAATCCTCGCGCCATATCCGCCGGATCATCGGGGTCAATCAAAACCCCATAGTCTTGATTATCTGTCTGTAAGCTTTCTGTAATTCCGCCATTCTGGGTAACCACAACCGGTAATCCGGCGGCGGCGGCTTCTAAGGGGGCTAAACCAAAGGGTTCAAACAGAGAGGGTAGGGCAAATACCGAGCGGCGTTGGGCTAAAAAGCGATAGGTTGCGGCTAGGGCGGGTTGATCCGGTACGCAAAAGGCGCTAATTTTGCCCCATAAATTATGGTCATTCACCACTTCCCGGATTGGTGCCAATACCTTTTGTTCGGTTTGTTCATCCTTCACCTTCTCTTTTAGCGGATTATCTAACCCAGCCGTAATTAGCACGATATTGGCTCGTTCTTGCAAGATTGGACTATAGGCAAAAGCTTGCACAAGTCCTAATAGATTCTTTTTGGAATCTAATCGACTCGATGCCAGAATCACGGGTAAATCCCGCCGCGACTCAGCAATATCTCGCGCTAATTTATCTTGAACTAACTGATAGGTTGCCTCTTCGTTGTCAGAGCGAACCTTAGCACTAAACATAGTCGGGTCTACTCCCGGTGGAATCACCGCAAAGCGAGTATCATTATCGACATCGACAGCACCCCGATAAGCCGGATGACTATATTGCTTGAAGCGTTCTTGGCGAGTATTAGTAATGTTGAGTGCCGAGTGATTCATGCTTAAACGTTCGACAACCAGGCGGCGTCCAAAGAAGTAATAGTCGTTCATCTGTGCCAAATTTTCTGGCGTCACGTTTAATTTGTCCATCTTTTGGGCGCCCAGGGAATGGGCGGTAAATGTAAACGGTACGCCTGTTTGCGCTTCAAGTAATAAACCCGCCAGTCCCCCATCCGCGTAGTGGGCGGTGATGATATCGGGAATTTCCCCTTGGTCTTGATAAAATTTCAGAATGTTGGGTACCCAATCTCGAACTATAGCAGTCCAAAGTAACTCTTTGCGTAAAAATTCCTGGGCTCCGGCGGGTAAGCGGACAATCCGGAGATTTTCTACACCGGGATACGCATCAAAGGGTTCAGCAAACCCCTCCCACTCGGGATCAATGATTTGACGGGTGAGAATATCAACCCGGTGCCCCTGCGCCGCGATCGCCAGGGCGACTTGCTTGACGTATACAAGTTGACCGCCAAAGTCGGGATGTTCTGTAATATACCTATCCTCTGGGTCAAAGTTGCCTTGGGGGTTGAGAAAGCTGATGTACATTGTCTGAATGATGAATGGTGAATCAGAGACGCAACGGATGAGTTGACATCAGAGTAATGATGTCTGGATGATAAATGAGAGACGCAACGGATAAGTTGACATCAGACAAAATTCCGCTCAGAACCACTATCAACACCTAGAGGATAACGAGTATCAACGTACATTATAGGGGCTAAAGATTATGCAATCCGGTCAAATCCGACTCAACAAGGTGACAAAAGAATGGGTGATTTATGCACCCAGTCGGCGTAAGCGTCCCCAGGATTTTCAGCAAAAAAGTTACCAAAAACAAACTTCAGGGATTCTACCGCGAGATTGTCCCTTTTGTGCCGGCAATGAATATAAAGCTGAGAGAATTTTCCTAGAGATGCCCAGCCGACACCACAAAGGCTGGCAAACGCGGGTTGTACTGAATAAGTTTCCCGCCTTAACTCCCGATGAAGACAGAGAGCGATCGAAGGAGGGGATTTATTTAATGATGCCCGGTTATGGTCAGCATGAAGTAATTATTGAAAGTCCTGATCACTATCAAGATCTTGCCACAATGTCAATCGAGGACGTAGAAATTGTGATTGAGACGTATCACAAGCGCTACGTCTCACTCATGCAAGTCCATAAGAATATGATGGCAATCATCTTTCGCAATCATGGGATGAAAGCCGGTGCATCCTTAAGTCATCCCCATTCTCAAATGATTGTAACGGGCATGGTTCCTCAAAATATTCGAGTGCGAGAACAAGAAGCCCAGCGATATTACGATCAATGGCAACGATGTGTGTATTGCGATATTTTAGAGTTTGAGCAGCATCACCGCAGACGGGTGATTGCTGAAAATGAATCATTTCTGGCGTTTATTCCCTTTGCGGCTGATGTGCCGTTTGAAATTTGGATTATGCCGAAGGAACATGAAGCCGATTTTGGCAGTATCTCCACTATTGAAAAGTCCCATTTTGCGTTAATTCTAAAAAATGTCCTGACTCGGTTGTATGACAAGCTAAGTGATCCCGATTATAATTATGTGATTAATACGGCTGCCCGTTATAAAGCCGAAGAACCCCAGGTTCATTGGTATTGCCAAATTAGTCCTCGGCTAACGACTCCAGCCGGGTTTGAACTGGGTTCTGGGATTAGTATCAATCCTTCTTTACCTGAAATTGATGCCGATTTTTTAAATTCTTAAGTTTATTGGTCATTCGTCATACTCGCTTCGCGAGAAGCAAGCTACGTCATTCGTCATTTGTTATTAGACAGAGAATAACGATAAATACAGCCATTCCGTAACAATTACAACTGGAGCGGGGCGGGTTTAGTTGCATCTGGGTGAAGAAGAAACAATAATAGTAAAACCCGCCCCTACACAGATGCCAAACTACGTCATTTTTCCTTTATCATCCGCGATCGCACTAGGGAGCATTTCAGGGACAGTACACTATTTATGGAATAGATCTTTAACTGCCATTATTGGTTCTACAAATTCTCGGACTCTTTCTCGCGCAGTTCTCGCACGGCTTCCCGACTTAATCCTGTTGTTGCCGCGATCGCTTCGTCATCTAGTAGGGTGAGTAGCTTTTTAGCAATAGCGCGTTGTTCTTCTTTTTTGCCTTCTTCCCGACCTTCTTCCCGACCTTCTTCCCGACCGAGAGTAACCGCTCCTTGCTGATCATAAATAAACATTTCTCGACGCTCCAAATCTTCGATTTCTTCGATGGTTAGGTTGGCTTGATTGGCAATTTCAAAGGCTCGGTGAAGTTCCGGGATATTGTCCATATTTGTGGGAACTTCATCGAGCGATCGCGCTGATTTGATAAAGTAAATCCATTTGTCAGTAATCGTTTCTAGTTCTTCAATTTCTTTGGTAAACTTGGGTAATTCAACAAAAATCATTTCAATATCGTTTTCTGGATAAACATAGCCCTCCGATACTTCTCGATAAACGAACCGGGAGGTAAACGGATGGCGACCTGGGAACATCTCAAAATCAGTTAAGGTTAGAGCAATAACGGGTTTAAGCATTCGGTAGCCTTCTCCTTTTTGCAGTTGAAAGGCGTAGGTCTTGGCGGCGTTAAACAAGACTCTCTTCCCAAAGGATTGCACATTCAGCACTTGCATTTCAATGATTACTAGTGTGCCGTTTTTCAGTCTAGCTTTGACATCCAGGTAAGTGTCTTTTAAGCCTTCAACTTTCGGGAACAAGTTGGGATTAATGATTTCTAAGTCTTCAATAGTAGAGTTACCATCATAAATCAAGGCATTGAGAAAACTAATCAAAATGTCTTTACTTTCAGCGGAACCAAATATTTTCTTGAAGGCGTAGTCAGTTTTAGGATTGATAAATGTCATCGTTTGGGTCAAAACATGAGGGTTAAACTATTATAGCTTAGCTAGGGCTTCATGGCATTAAAACTTACCTAATTCCTCATATTGGCTTGTTCAAAACTGGCGATCGCTTCGTCTTCTCGTCCTAAATTTTTTAAGGCTAACCCGCGATTATTCCACGCTTCTGGGTAATCTGGCTGTAATTCTAATGCTTGATCAAAAGACAGAATGGCTTCGTCTTCTCGTCCTAAATTCCGTAAGGCTAACCCTCGATTGTTCCAGGCTTGGGCATAATTAGATTTTAATTCAATCGCTTGTTCAAAACAAACAATTGCTTCTTCATACCGCCCTAAATAATCCAAGGCTAACCCGCGATTATTCCAGGTTTCTGGGTCATCTGGCTGATTGTCTAAGGCGTGGCTGAAACTGATTAACGCTTCCTGATAACGTCCTAACTGGATGAGGGTAACTCCGTGATGATTCCAGGTTTGGGCATCATCAGATTGTAGGGCTAAGGCTTGATCATAACTCTCTAAAGCCTCTTGGTAGCGTTCGACACTCTCTAAGGCAATTCCTCGATTCGCCCAGGCTTCAGCAAAATTAGGTTGAATGGCTAAGGCTTGATCATAACTGGCGATCGCAGCGTCCCAGCGCCCTTCTTGTAATAATAAATTGCCTCGGTTTACCCAGGCGGGATACAAATTCGGTTGGAGTTCTAGGGCGTTATCAAAGGTGGTAATGGCAGCCTCTGGGCGGTCTAAATGCATGAGGAGTAATCCTTTATTATACCATGCCTGGAAATAGTCCGGCTTGAGGGTAATTGCCCGATCAAAACTGCTAATTGCGTCCTCTAAGCGTTCCAACTGACACAGAACCGTTCCCCGATGTTTCCAAGCCTCCGGGTGTTCCGGATACAATTCAACCACCCGATCCAAACAAGCGATCGCCTCTTGGGGACGTTGTAACTGCATCAAGGCGGTGCCTTGAATATACCAAGCATCCACATAGTCGGGTTGAATTGTCGTCGCTTGCTGACAACTGGCGATCGCGTCTGCTAAATGCCCTAATTGAAATAATAAATGACCCCGATAAAACCAGGCTTGGGCATAATCAGGTTTCAACCTTGTCGCTTTATCCAAACAAGCGATCGCGGCGTTGGGTTGTTCTCCCTGCATCAACGCCATTCCCTGCATGTACCACGCCTCGGCATAATCGGGATTAAAATAGGTAGCATTCTGGCAACTCGAAACCGCTTCTCGATACCGTCCCAAATTATATAATGCACTACCCCGATTGCCCCAGGTAGAATAATCATCTGGTTTAAGCTGCAACGCTTGATCATAAGACGCGATCGCATCCTCTAAACGTCCTAAGCTAAAGAGGGCATTACCGCGATGAAACCAGGCTTCTGGGTAATTGGGTTGCAGTTCAGTTGCCTTTTCGCAGCTTGTCACGGCTTCAGCATAGCGAGTTAAATGAAACAGAACCAATCCCCGATTATTCCAAGCTTCTGGGGCGTTTGCTTGTAAGGTAATGGCTTTTTCATAACTTGCTAAAGCATCGTCTAACCTTTCCAATCGATAAAATGTATTTCCTTGCTGAAACCACACCTCGTAATCATTGGGCTGTATTGAAACCGCTTGTTGCCAATTCTCTAATGATTCATTATAACGGTTTAAATTAAACATAATCCAGCCTTTATTTTTCCAAGCATTCAGATAGTTAGGATTTAATCTTGTGGCTTGATCAAAGCTAGTTAATGCTTCCTCTTGGCGTCCCCCATTCATCAATACTAACCCTTGCATATACCAGGCTTGCACATAATTGGGTTGGCAGTGAGTCGCCCGTTGACAACTGGCTAACGCTTCTTCATAGTGTCCCAAATTATACAGCGTACTTGCCCGATTTCCCCAAGCCAATGCAAAATCAGGATTGAATTGTGTCGCTTGGTCATAGCTAGCTAAAGCATCCTCTAGGCGTCCTAATTTAAACAGAATATTCCCCTGATTAAACCAAGCTTCTGAGTAATCCGGTTTCAGCGTAATCGCTTTCTCATAGTGCGTCAATGCCGCGTCGAACCATCCAAGATGAAAACAAGTATTCCCCCAATAAAACCAAACTTCTGGCATATTGGGGTGTAATTGGGCAGCCTTCTCAAAACTCGCGATCGCTTCTCCATAGCGCCCAATCTTAAAGTATTCAATTCCCTGTTGCAACCACTGATTGGCTAAATAATCATTTGTCATTTGTCTTATGTCTTATGTCTTATGTCTTATGTCATTGTTTACATCCATGACCTGATTGGTTGCCCCATTCTCAGATTTTCTTATATTTTAAAACTCGGTCAGGGCGGGTTTTGCACAAACGTTACCATCCATAACCACGCATAAAATCCCTAAACCCGCCCCTACAAACCAGGTTCCCTTAAAGGTCGTGAAGGGTCAACACTCAACACTTTTCCTAACGGCGATCGCGAAACAGAAGAATAAAGGCAATCACTATAGCTATCACTCCTGTGCTAATACTCCCCCAAAATACAGGAGTGAACAAGAATGGCGTCTCTTTCGCTGGGGGCAGTTGTTCGACCAAAACCGTCGCGGCGATACTGCTGACAATTAATCCGATACCAATTAACGCGACGGTTGTATTCAGCGTGCGATTACTTTTGGTTTGTTCAATACCACTCACGCTTCCAATCGTGCGAATCAAATTTTCCATCAATGGTAATCCGGGACGAAATGTCGCGCCATCCGTAGCGACTTGTTGCAGATATTTTTCATCCGCTACTTCACTAAAGTGGTTCAAAAATTTTAAATAGCTGCTTGTTTCTCGTTCCAGCTTTTGAATCCGCTTTTGATAATTTTCTAAATTCCCCTGAATCGTTGTTGTATAGTAATCTAGGTCATTTAAATTCATGGCATAATCTGATAATATGGGCAAGGTCTGGATTAAAGTTGATTGCAGTTCTTTTAAATTTAAGCCTTGAGCAGGAATCGGATTAGGCAAGGTACGGACACTGGCAACTAAACGTCGAATTTCATAAGACTGAAGTTTTAACTCTTGAGTACGACAACGACTTTGCCAGTATGCCCAAATAATTTTATGGCGATAGCTAAATAAGCGGATTAAATCCAAGTGAATATCATACATATTTTGCCGAATTTCCGTAACTTTTTTGCCAGCGGGAAACATGCAAATTATCAGATGATAGTTTTCCTGACTAAACGACTCCCAGTCTTGCTGCCAATTATCGGGAGAATGCCAATATTCAAATACCCTTGCCCCCAACAATCGTCCTTGTTCTCTAAATTCAGGAGTCCATTTAGAATTGGGGGTGAGCTGTTTATAACAGTCTTTAGCCAGTTGCTTTGGGTCTTGATTACTATCAGCAATTTGCACCGACACTAACCAGGTTTGACCAATTGTGCATTGCTGGGTGGGGAGCAGTTCCCAGGTATCCAACTGATGATTAATGTGAGACGCAATAATTTGCTTGAGTTTGTTTAAGGTTTCAATGCGTTGGGTCGCATCATTCGGTTGTTTCGTTTCCGCATCTTTATAATCTCCCGAACAATTAACTTGCAGGGCGTAAGCATCTCCGAGTTGCAGCGCTCGATAGTATCCATCTAAGGGAGATTCAAATGCCTTAATCAAGAGTTGGACATAATCCGCTTCGGGATTTTCTATGGCTGCTAATTGGTTGAGTTTGTCATCGTCTAAGTTGGGATCGATTTTTTGCCAAAATTGGTGGCGGTAGTGATGTTTTTCCGGTAGAGAGTGACCGAAACTCTCGCGCAGGTCATATAAGAATAGATCGACGGTAGGGTAGATTAGCTGAGTCGGTTTGTTCATCATTGATGACCGTGGGAACGGGAGTGAGGGAGATGGGGGAGATGGGGGAGATGAGGGAGATGGGGGAGCCGGGGGAGCAGGGGGAGCCGGGGGAGCCGGGGGAGCAGGGGGAGCCGGGGGAGCCGGGGGAGATGAGGGAGACGATGAAATCGGCAACAGTTTTTACCAAATGTAACGGATTGCAAAGTATAATAAAATCCAGAGTACACCGACAAGCACCTAATTAAAGAGTATTACTATCAGATGCGAGTTGCGATCGCTGGAGCGGGTTTAGCTGGACTTTCCTGTGCCAAATATCTAACGGATGCAGGTCACACCCCTATTGTTCTAGAACGTCGGGACGTTCTCGGCGGAAAAGTTGCCGCTTGGCAAGACGAAGACGGGGATTGGTACGAAACCGGGTTACATATCTTCTTCGGTGCCTATCCCAATATGCTACGGCTGTTTAAGGAGCTAGATATTGAGGATCGGCTACAGTGGAAAGACCACACCATGATTTTCAATCAGCCAGAGAAACCGGGTACCTACTCTCGGTTTGATTTCCCGGATTTACCGGCACCGATTAACGGAATTATTGCGATTCTGCGGAATAACGATATGCTGACCTGGTCGGAGAAGATCCGGTTTGGCTTGGGTTTGATTCCCGCCATTATCAATGGTCAGAAGTATGTCGAACAGATGGACAAGTATTCCTTCTCCGAGTGGTTACAGCGCCAAACTATACCGCCACGGGTAGAAAAGCAAGTCTTTATCGCCATGGCGAAAGCCCTGAATTTTATCAACCCTGATGAAATTTCGGCAACCGTGGTGTTGACGGCGCTGAATCGCTTTCTTCAGGAAAAGAATGGGTCGAAAATGGCATTCCTGGATGGTTCCCCGACGGAGCGCCTCTGTCAACCCTTGGTAGACTACATTACCGCAAGGGGTGGAGAAGTGCGATTAAATGTTCCGGTGAAGGAATTTTTACTCAATCCGGATCAGACGGTACAGGGATTTTTGATTCGGGGTGAACATGGGGACGAAGTGCTGACAGCGGATGCTTATGTATCAGCAATGCCTGTCGATCCCTTAAAATTAATCATGCCTCAACCTTGGCGAGAGATGGAATTTTTCAATAAGCTAGAGGGGTTAGAAGGGGTTCCGGTGATTAACCTGCATTTGTGGTTTGACCGGAAACTAACAGATATTGACCATCTACTATTTTCGCGATCGCCCCTTTTGTCAGTGTATGCTGACATGAGCAATACCTGTCGGGAATATGCCAACCCTGACCGTTCGATGTTGGAGTTAGTCCTCGCCCCGGCTAAAGATTGGATTGGTAAATCGGATCAGGATATTGTCGAGGCGACGATGGAAGAACTCAAGAAACTCTTCCCCAAACATTTTGATAGTGATACCCCTGCCCAGTTGCTCAAGTATCACATCGTCAAAACCCCACGTTCAGTTTACAAAGCCATTCCGGGACGACAAGCCCATCGCCCCTCCCAAGAAACGCCCATTGCCAATTTTTACTTGACTGGCGATTACACCATGCAACGTTACCTTGCCAGTATGGAGGGTGCCGTACTTTCTGGTAAGCTGACATCGCAGGTGATTGTCAGGCATCCTGAGTCGGGAGGGTCAAGTCAAAGGGTGTTTAAGCAGGTGGACAGTAAAGAGGTTGTCGGGGCGGGTTAAGAGAAAAATTCATTATCCTAACCCCACTATCCGTCTTTACCGTAACTATCCCAGCTAAAGCCCTGGAACTAAAATCGGCGAGAAGCTGTTTTTTGTCTATGGGCTGGAAGCTGGCGTTCCGTTGAACTGGGTTCTAAGACTGACCCGCTAAATTTTAGCGTACTTGAGCTTGGGTTCTGGGAAACATGTTTCTCGACTATAGGAGTCAGTACCATTCTTTTGACTTCTTTTGACGGTTAACTGCTATGACTTAATCCAGGATCTACTCCGCAAGCCCCTAACCGAATTACCTGCAACGAATGCTTCAATTGCCTAAATCTCCGCCCATGAGAAAGCTGGTTCCTGAATCTGAGGCTTATGAAATCTGTCGTCAGATTACAGCAAAATATGCCAAGACGTTTTATCTGGCTACCTTACTTATGCCAGAACAAAAGCGTCGTGCTATATGGGCAATCTATTTCTGGTGTCGGCGAACCGATGAACTGGTGGATGGTCCCCAAGCCCGTTTAACCACGCCGGAAACCTTGGATCGCTGGGAACAGCAGTTAGAATCTGTTTTTGCGGGACAGCCGATCGAGGACGCGGATGTGGCGTTAGTGGATACGTTGCAACGATTCCCGATGGATATTCAACCGTTTCGGGATATGATCGCGGGTCAGCGGATGGACTTATTCCGCAGCCGTTATGAAACCTTTGAAGAACTTCAGCTATACTGCTATCGTGTGGCGGGTACGGTGGGATTAATGACCAGTCCGGTGCTAGGATTTGACTTGGATTGGAGTCAAACGCCCTGGAATAGTAAGTTTGGGACGAATCCGGTAGAGGAAGCGATCGCGTTAGGGATTGCTAAACAGTTGACCAATATCCTCCGCGATGTTGGCGAGGATGCTCAACGGGGTCGAATTTACTTGCCATTAGATGAATTAGCGCTATTTAATTATACTGAAGAAGATTTATTTAAGGGAGTTGTGGACGAGCGCTGGCAGGAATTAATGCGCTTCCAAATTCAACGGGCGCGTAAGTTTTATACTTATGCAGAAAAGGGTATTGGGGCACTGAGTCGGGATGCGCGTTGGCCCGTCTGGGCGGCTACAATGCTGTATCAGGGGATTTTAGATGTCATTGAGCATAATAATTATGATGTATTTACGCAACGGGCTTATGTGTCTAAGGGGCGGAAGTTGCTTTATTTACCAGTAGCGTGGTTAAGGGCGCAGGCGCTTTAATTGTCATTGGTCATTCGTCATTTGGCTTTTTCATGAGTTCCTGGTAGGGGCGCACCGACGTGCGCCCAGAACACTATCTTCATGTTTATCCAATTAAGCACGAATTGGCTTATGTGCAAAACACCAATTGGTAATCTCCTGTCCCAGATTCTCCCATTGCGAACGTAACGATGGCTCAACCATATTGGCAACTTTATGTAGCGACTTTTTCTCAAGCCAGCTAATAGTGTTATCTAATATATTCTTTCCCAAACCCAAAGACACATGGCAAGTACATTGACTACTTGAATTGCAGACCCAATCACTAAGACAATGAATATCAATTCTACCTAAAATATTAGGTTCATTAGGAATACTGTTTTGCCAGAATTTACATACATTAGCATCAGTTTTACTAATTATATTTTGTAGTATTACACCTTCTTTGATATCTAAAAATAATCTTAAATCATTATTTTTAATCTCCTCTAATACTTTTAATGCTGCTTGTCTTTCTTTACTTTGTGATAATTCAGGTAAATCAGATAAAATGGAGATAGGTATTAAATTTTCTATTTCGCGTACATCTAAAATTATAAATCCAGCATTAATTTTATTGGAATTAGCTTGATTTTTAATTAATTTAGCAGTATCACCGAGACTACCATTTGGAGCGAATTGATCACTATCCACTAGGCAGAGACAAAAACGGTTTTGGTTTTGCTTGATTTTGCTGTACTCAGTGGCAATTGTACTTCCCCCGCCCCCTCTATGCTCACAAGCTAATTGTATTTTTATATTGTTCCATATCAGGTAAACCTTAGCGATTGTTTCATACAAAACTGCATCATGAGTATTTTCACACAGCAGTATAGTCTTCTGTATTATTTCGGAATCATTGAAAAATTTTGGAGGAATTTTAATAACTGTTTTACCCGAGTCAGAGCAAATCTGTTGTGTTTTATACTGATTGTTAATTTCAATGTACTTAGTTACCGTAGAACGATATGACTGAAACTTTGTGAAATTATTAAATGCTTTGTTGTATACAGCTCTATCTGATAAAGATAAATGTGGACATTTCCTAATTTTATCTAAAGTGGGTCGATTAGAAATTACTGCATGTTTACCCTCTTTTTGTGCAAGTGCAAGCATTTCAAGGGCTTTAATTATGTCATCAGACCAAGTATTTTGTTGTTCATCTTGGCTGACCAAAGAACTATGGATATCAATCAGCATTTTATTCAAATTCCATCTCAAAGAAACCTAGGGGCCAATCAATAAGATAGCCATCTGAATCAAATTTAGAAGTTCTTGTTATTATTGATTCGTTATCGTTAGATGGCTCAAACAAAACAATGTTTATATCCTCAGCATTAATTTTTTTGTCAGCAACTAAATGCCCTAGTCTGTTTACTAATACTTCACTATGGGTTTCAATTACCAAACGAAAATTTATATTTTTATCCTTAGCGGCTTTAACCGAAGCAACCAACACATCTGTTAGGATTCCCTGCAAACGAGGATGAAGATGCAACTCAGGCTGTTCTATAGCAAATACCACAGGAGTTTGACTTGCTTGTCTTGCTTGTCGGCGTAGATTGCCTTCTGCGCGACGTTCTGGAGCTTCACACAGCAGCCAGAGTTGAGTAATTATAGGAAGAAGTTGAGAAAAACCAAAGCCAGTATCCGCGACATTTACGGGTTTATCTGAATCTCTAGGAATTATTTCTATAGAAATATGACCAAGGCTAGACTTAATTGACGGCTTAAATCCAAAATTCCGAAAAGTCCAGTCGGCAAAGTTTTTCATTTCTGATTCTGTTAGATTTCGCAAGAACATGGATAGATTACGTCCTTGATAGTCTACTTCATCGACTGCTAGATCTTGAGTGCGGTAATAACGTTCCGCTATAGCTCGTACTGGACCCATATATCTAATCTGCCTTGAAATTTTTCCTATAATACTATCACAATCCTCAATAATAAGTGGCACTGCATTAGCAATTATCAGATTCCTTAATCTTTTAAAAATTTCAGTATCTATTGTCCAGTTTTTAGTTTTAGTTTTCCAAGAGTTTTTAGCATATTGATTATCCTGAATGTCTTTTAACATTTCTTCAGAACTTCCCAGACCAAACGAACGTGCCATTTTCTTGATGGTTTTTTCAGAAGTACGGGGATCAGCTATTCTCTTAGTTTCCTTTATGAGCATATCCGGGATTTTGCGAAACCTCGGCAAGCGTCCTCTAATGTAAATAGGTAGACTTTCTATTTCCTCCGAAGCAGAATCTATTTCGGATTGGTATTCAGTAATGATTGGCAAAATATAGCTGTTGCTTAATTGTTGATATCTATACTTAGTTTCTGCCTTTAAAAAGTTCTCATTGTTTACATAAAATTTAGACAAATATTCATGCTCTCCAAATTCTATTTCAATAGTTGAATCTGCAAAAAAGATAGATAATCTTCTAGGTTTATTTGTTTCATTGATTTTAAAAATTTCTAAATCAATGCGAATTTCAATGGACTCTAAATATTCTTTGGTGTAAACTAACTTAGATCTAGTGTAAGGATAAAACAAATCAGATTGAAATTTAAATGAAAATAAAATACCTTGTTGTGCATTTTTTCTATGTGCATCTTCATATACGCCAAAATCCACTAGATGACCATTCCATAGAATTGGACCTGTTGTTCTAGATTCAACACTTTGCTTAAGTAAAGGTAAAACACGAAGAAAAGTACTCTTGCCTGAGCTATTTTGTCCAAGCAGAACAGTAATAGGCTTTATCTGAATAAAACCAGTATCAGATAAACAACGTAGATTTTTAATTCTGATGGAATACATTTATGCCTCTTGAAAGTATTTAAAATGCCTTGTAGACCAATCGACTATCTCTTTATTTATAAAAAATAGGGGTTGTCTTAGTGTTGATCATTTTGAGTATAATGTGGGCAAACTATAGCTTAACATATCAACTAAAATACTTGATCGCTTAAACCATAAAACACCTACCGTTGACACAAAATGGGACTTAATCCCTATAGCCCGCCTTCCACGCCTGTACGCTAAATTGCTGACATCCAGCTTCTGAGACAATAGGGACAAAGTTTGCCATGTCCTCGTAGCGATCGCACTCATCGATACCAATGCAATGCTTGACGGTTACAGCATTTTAACCACCGCTACACATCGATCAGGGCGGGTTGAGTTGCATCTGGGTGGGGTAAGCCAATAGATTGCGGAATTACACGATGCGATCGCAAGGTTGACATCCTCAGGCTGACTGGATAAGAGTTTGAGTCGTCTTTAGACGACTTGAGCTTTTAGCCAAGAACTTGAGTTCTTGGCTGGTTGGCTGGTGTTAGGGCTTACTGAAAACGGGTTCAAAGACTTACTTTAGCGTAAAGACAATAAATTTATTTCATGATTTTATCTCGACTTACAAATCTCGCATTTGTTGCTCCACACTCATCGCAATTTGCAGCGCTTCATCGAGCAAATAACCATACTGATCTGTTGGCGGATCAAGTTCTCCCGCAACCAAACTGGTTAAATTATTCTCTAATGTAACCATCAATTCATCTGGTCGTGCGATCACCCCTTGTTTCGTGCGAATAATTTCTATCTTAATTGCTTGCAGTAAACTGTTTTTTGTCACCCGCAAAGCCTTCAATACCTTTTCACCTTCTAACGAGTTATCCCCATGCAGATTATTTTCAGTCCGACTCAGTTGATTCAGCATGGCTAGGGATTTAACTACACGATTGTACTTATCCACTTGCCGTAACAACTTAGCTACAGATTTCCAGCGTTTTGCCTGATTCACAAGCCAAATATTTCCCAATGCCAAAATTAAGACTGATCCCGCCAAAAATAATAGAAATAAATTGGCAATGTCCGCCCCATCACTTGGCAAACTCCCCGATCGCTTCACCGCCAGAAACCCCACAGGCATAACAAAAATCAGAATTAGACCTAAACTAAAGACCTCAATAAACAGGAGCGATCGCAGATGTTGCGGATTTCGCCAAAATACCCCACGGTAAACCGTTGTCACCAGTCCCGCACTTAGATCTAAACCCCCGCTTTGCTCTAATTCCGCTGGAGTAATCGGCAATTCTGCTACATCATTTAGCATGAACGTATCTCCTGGATGATAAAATTATTCGGCTTAGTTTAATCCTAGAGCGTGAGTCAGCGTTTTTAAAATATGCACATAGAAATTACTCTCTAAGGGACGAAACAGCGCAAAGTCTTTTCCTGGATTACCAAAAAAGGGTCGCAGTGACCAACCCAACTGACTGCCAACAAAGCCGTATAAAAATAACCAAGCTTGCACAACCTTCAAATTACGGGATTTATCCGTATCTTGAGAATGAGAATGCAGTGATTTCATGCTTTGATAGAAAAACTGGACACCGATCACGCCAGTTAAGGCAAAAATGACGACATTGAGTAACTTAAAGAAATTGTAATCATTCACCGAGAGCAGGAAAAACAAGACCACGGGAACAAACGCCAAAAGCATGACACTGATCACTGACGTGGTGGCTAAAAGCAACACCAAATATTGGCGAAAGTTGCGCTGTGAACCCGTCACCACCTCGAAAATATATAAACTGGGCAGACATACCAGCAGTGTGATTAAATAAAGACCCGGCAACTTAATCGCTGAACTAATCGCCTGAAGCCAATGACTCGACGCCCCAATCACCAAGCCGTACAACGCCAGAAAGGAGGCACTACACACTAATAATGAAACAATTTTACGGTCGAGTCCGATTTCCTTCTCAACCTCGGTTAAAAATGCCTTGCGATCGCGTAAAAAAGACATCAAACTGGAAAAGTGATTCATCCTGTCCTCCGGGTATACAAGTCGAATCTCTACATTCCTCGACTATAGCAGGAGCGCAGGGAGAGCGAGTTTTGCGGACAAGTGGTTACACAAACTCGCCTCTACAGCTACGGGTCAATCAGACTCTTGTTACTCGGAACGAAAAGAAATTTGCCGAATCAGCATACTCACAAATTCACCCGGTTTACCTGTCGGTTGTAAGGGACTCCACGCTGTCACTTCAGCAAACTGGAGGCGGTACAACGTGTGAATGATACTTTTGACGCCTCGACGAGAGCCAATAATCGAGATTTTTACAGGTTCACGGCTAGCGGTAGATTCTGGCGTCGCTGATGGGGCGGGAGGTACTTTTTCTAGGTTATTTGGAACAAATTCTTGAGACATTGGATTCACCTAATTGTGGCTAAATATGTTATCAAACTTGGTAACACTTAAAAGATTAGCAGACGTTACCATACTTGGCAACATTTACGAGGTCATGCTCCTCTGACACGATTGTCCGCAGGACAAGGTAAGCGCGACAGAAGCATGGGAAGAGCAGGACAAGCCCTCAAACAGACGCTGGAATCCTATAAAATCAGCCAAAATAAATTGGCGGTAGCTTTAGGGATTGAGCGAAATAAAGTGTTTCGTTGGTTTCATGAAAAAATAGACCCAACAGCCGAAACCGTTGCGGATATTGTCAAAGCGCTGAATACAATCAATCCCGTCGCCGCCGAGATGTTCATTGAACTCTATCTCGGCGATTTAGTGGATAAGGAGGAAGAGTAGGACTATTTTTTATCAATGACGATAGAGTAGGTTGGGTTGACGAAAGGAAACCCAACCCAAGCAGGCTAGGGTGAACATTGTGCAGGAGTCAGGGCGGGCGCGAGTTACATCTAGGTGAGGAAAGCAACGATAGCCGTCAAACCCGCCCCTACACAATCAAAACGTTCTCCTTCAGCTAGTCATGGGAAAATGTACGACAATGATAGAGGTGTCTTGCTGGGTTCGTGCGATCGCCTCTGGTTCTCCCCCCAATGTAGGAATCGCCAAAAGGTAACTAGGATGGGTACTCGCCGTCAAAATCAGTAAATCATGACGTTGCACCATCCGCGACACATTCTGTACAAAATTCCCCCGCACCTGTACCAACCCACTCGTACTTGCCAACCCCCACTCCCTTGGCTGACAGTCAAACTCACCCACTCCCGTCACCACAATCACCAATCGAAACGTCGCTTTCAACGCCCCTGCTAAGGTTTGCGCCAACATCACCGTCGGTTTAAAGGTTACCGATACCGTCTCTTGATCCGTCGCCGCCAACACCACTCGTGCGGTATTCTCAATCGGCTGCGAAAATCGGGCAATTAATACCGGAACCTGAGAGCGCCAGATAACATTATCAATCACACTGCCAAAAAAGCTCTCACGAGTCGTGGAATACCCCTTCCAGCCGCAAATAATCAACGTCGCCTCTCGTTCGGCTGCCGTGCGGGTAATCCCTCGGTCAATCGTATCATCCACCCGCCCAATCGGTTCTACTTTAGTTACGGCTGCATGGGCAATTCGTTCCGCCGCCGCTAAAAGCTGGGTTTGTAGCATTTTCGCCTCTGGGGAAATGAGTCCGGTTTTATCCGATAAAACATGCAGCGGAAGTAAGGTTCCCTTGGCTGTTTTTGCCAAAATTAATGCCAATTGTAATAAATTATCTTCCGTCTTGGGATTCGCCACCGGAACTAAAACCCGCTTTGCCAACGATGGCGGTTTTCCTTGATTTCCTCCCTCCTGTTGTCCGTGAGGTTTCACCTGTTTTCCCCAGCGTTCGGTAATCCAAGGAGACGCGACACAGGTGACTAAAATCATCGCAATTATCCCATTTACGGTTAACTGATCCACCAGTTTAATTTCATAAGCTACTGTAATCGCTGCCAAGGTAGACGCCGCCTGTGCCATGGACAACCCAAACATGACCATAATACTAGGAAATTGAAACCCAAACAGCTTACCCGGTATCCAAGCCGCGCCAAACTTACTCACCATTTCCGCGCCAATCATCACCAACGCCACCAAGATTGATTTCGGCTGCTTGACTAAAATTAACGGGTCAATTAACATTCCCACGGAAATCAAAAAGAATGGCACAAATAAGGTATTGCCAATAAACTGAATTCGATTCATTAACGGACTCAATTGAGGAATAATTTGGGTAATCGCAATTCCGGCTAAAAATGCGCCAATAATCGGTTCAATTTCAATTAAACCCGCCGCGTAAGACACCACAAACAACGTGGCGAGGACAAAAATAAACTCCGCCCCTTCATCATGTCCAAATTGGCGAAAGAACCAGCGCCCCAGTTTAGGAACGCCCCATAATGTCGCTACTGTATAGATAGTGAGGGCGGGAATCAGAAACAACCAGAATCCTAGGGTCAGATTTCCGCCATCGGCTTTCACGACTACCGCCAGAACTAAGAGTCCCAAAACATTAGTAATTAATGTTCCGCCCAAGGTTGTGGTTACGGTTTGTGTCCGCATTAATCCCAACTTGGTGAGGATAGGTAATGCCAAAAGTGTATGGGTGGCAAAACAGGACGCGACTAGAATGGAGGCTAGCCAACTATATCCCAGGAGTAACATTGCCACTGTACCCAGAATCATGGGTAAAGAGAATGTGGCTAACCCAAAAATTGCGGCTTTATCGGCGTTATATTTTAGGTCATCCAGGCTGGTTTCGAGTCCCGCCATGAACATTAAAAATAACAGTCCTACTGTTCCCAAGAGGATGATAGTACTATCCCGTTCTAATAACCCCAAGACATTGGGTCCAACTATCACACCCGCCAGAATTAAGCCGACAATACCCGGAAGTCGCAACCGTTCAAACAGGAGTGGCGCGACTAACATAATTGCCAAAATGGTTAAGAAGACGGCAACAGGGTCAGTAATTGGACTTGAGAATAAAGCAACCGCCGTTAAGGTAGGATACATCATAGAGGAGGATGTTTTGAGGGTTTAGGGGCGGGTTCCACGACTAAGGTTTTTGGTGACCCTGATGTCCCTAAACCTGCCCTATCTGAATTATGAATGATTCTTGATGAAATGGATTAGGTGAGGAATAACATGGTTGGCTACTTAATAAAGGATGAATGAAAAAGGAGAATTACTATGGCATATAGTGACTTCAAAACTTTGGCTCACATTAGAGAATCATTTGGGTTAAGTCTGGAAGAACCTGATAACTTATTTGCGGGCATTCCTGAACTGCTGCCCAGTGAGTATCTGCAAATGACGTTAACCGAAAATGTTTCGCTGGCGACGGCTATCAATACCGAAAAGGCACGGGCTGAGTTAATTATTACTCCTGTGCTTTTGGAGGTGCGGCGACACTTTGGGTTTAAAATTGGCTTTTTCTCGGGGTCGGAGTTCAATGTGGCTCCTAGCGCTGGTTTGAATGGATATTGTGATTATATTCTGACGGCTTCCCCAGACTCTTATGAAATTCGGACTCCTGTGCTTACCCTGGTTGAAGCTAAGAATGAAAATATTAAGTCGGGTTTAGCGCAGTGTATTGCTGAAATGATTGCGGCTCAATTGTTTAATCAAAGCAACGAGGAACCGATGGAGAGTATTTCTGGGGCGGTAACTACGGGAACGGAGTGGAAATTTCTGCAGTTACGCGATCAGACTGTTTTTATTGATAAACGCGACTATTTTATTAATGAGGTGAGCCGGATTTTGGCAGTTTTAGCTATGCCGTTTCAGGCTATCCAGTAAACCTACATTTTGATACAGGAAATTGAGTAAAGGGCGACTCGAACGGGAGCATGTCAACGCAAGTAGGTTGGATATGTTTTCTGGATAATGATTTTCTACCTGTATTTGGCAACAAGCCGAAAGGGTGGAAATCGAGTGGGAAACGGGTAAAGCGCGGAATGTTTCGGACTGCCCCTGGGTATATTATCAATGCCGATGGAAACGGCGCGGCTAATATATACCAGAACAGTAGAGATACAGCTAAGGTTAAACTTAGCCAAGGTTTGTAGGGCGTCATTGACTGCGCCATCCAGATTATTTATCTGGAACTCTCAAAAGACACTCTAGGAACGGTGTTTCAACCCCCTGAAGAAGTATCCTTTGAGAATCCTCGGTCATTTATGCCGAGGAGAAGTCAAACACAAAAGATGACTATAGGCGACTTTATCGAATGGTTCAATCTATTCTCTATGTCAACCCAACAACGGGTCAGAATACGAATACCGGCTCTGCGGATGATCCCTTCCGTACCTTAACCCACGCCATCGGACAAGCTAAGGCTGACACCATGATTCTCTTGGCATCGGGGATGTACAATGCAGCGAATGGGGAGCGATTCCCGATTGTGATTCCGTCGGGGATTATTGTTATTGGTGACGAGTCGAGTAAAGGTAAGGATATTATCCTGGTGGGTAGTGGTGATTATAATAGCCCCAGTTTTGGCAGTCAATCTATTACCGTTAGAGCCGATTCTCAAGCTGAACTGCGCGGGGTGACGGTGACGAATCCTGTGGCGAAGGGAACCGGGATTTGGATTGAATCCAGCGCCCCGATTATCGCGAATACGACTTTAACCCGTTGTGGTCGTGAGGGGATTTTTGTCACGGGGACGGCAAAACCGCTGATTATGGATAATGAATTAAGCGAAAATGCCTCTAGTGGTATCTTCCTGGTGCGAAATGCCAAAGGGGAACTGCGGCGCAATCGCTGCCAACGGACGGGGTATGGTATTGCCCTGAGCGATAATGCGGCTCCGTTAATTGCTGATAATACGTTAATTAATAATAAGGCAGGAATTGTTCTCTCTCGCCAAGCTAAACCCGTTCTGCGCCGTAACCGGATTGAAAAAAATACCAATGGCGGGCTAATTGTCAATGGGTCTGCCCAACCCAATTTAGGCAGTCGCCAAGACCCAGCCGGGAATATCTTACAAGATAATGGGGATGTTGATTTACAAAATAGTACGTCATTGACCTTGGTTTCTGTGGGCAACTGGTTAAATCCTGCCCGTATTTCCGGTGCCGTTACCTTGAGTTCGGCAGAGGTTCCCGCATCAGCCCTGGGTCCGATTCAGTTTAGTGATTTGGGCAATCATTGGGCAAGTCGGTTTATTCAGGAATTAGTTAAACGGGAGTTAATTAGTGGTTTTCCCGATGGCACATTTAAGCCAGAAGCGAATATTACCCGCGCCCAGTATGCGGCGATTATTGCCCAAACGTTTAACTTACCCCGCCAGGTAGGGGCGACATCGGGATCATTTCGCGATGTGGCGGAGAATTTTTGGGCGGCGGCGGCGATTCGTAAGGCGGCGAGTATGGGATTTATTTCGGGATTTCCTGATGGCACATTTCGCCCCCAACAAAATCTGACCCGAACCCAGGCGCTGGTTTCGGTGGTGAATGGGTTGGGATTAGGGAGTGGGAATGGCAACCTACTTTTGTTTTACCGCGATCGCGCCCAGATTCCCAGCTATGCTACAGATGCCATTGCTACGGCGACACAACGGCAATTGGTGGTGAATTATCCCCGCCCTCAAGAACTTGCCCCGATGCAACC
This sequence comes from Coleofasciculus sp. F4-SAH-05, assembly GCF_040222985.1. Taxonomy (NCBI): domain Bacteria; kingdom Bacillati; phylum Cyanobacteriota; class Cyanophyceae; order Coleofasciculales; family Coleofasciculaceae; genus Coleofasciculus; species Coleofasciculus sp. F4-SAH-05. Next base: position 8,596 of record NZ_JAVKBY010000191.1, on the reverse strand, counting down.
GATTAGCCGCGCCGAAGTCGCTGCCTTAATTTACCAGGCGTTAGTTTCAACTGGCGAAGCCTCGGCTATCTCATCCCCTTATATTGTTAACCCGGAGGGGTATGTTCCCTCGTTTACCGATATTCAAAATCATTGGGCGGCTGATTTTATTCGCCCTCTCGCCGGATTAAACTTAATTAGCGGCTTTGCCGATGGTAGCTTTAAACCGGATGCCCCCTTAAATCGGGCGCAATATGCGGCGTTAGTGGTGAAAGTCTTTAATCCCACACCCATCCGCCCCGCCACTCAATTTAGCGATGTTCCCGCCAACTTCTGGGCGTCAGCCGTAATTAGCCAAGCCTATCGCGGTGGCTTCCTTTCCGGCTTCCCCGACCAAACCTTTCACCCTCAACAAAGTTTACGGCGGGTTGAGTTGATTGTCTCCTTAGTCCAGGGGCTGTCGTTACCTGAGGCAGAGGGAAACCCCTTGGAAATTTATCAGGATCAAGATAATATTCCCATTTACGCCCAATCTGCTGTAGCCGCAGCTACTCAAGCCGGGATTATCGTCAATTATCCCAAACCCACCTGGTTAAACCCAAAAAAAGCCGCCACCCGCGCCGATGCTACGGCGTTTCTGTATCAAGCCTTAGTGCAACGAGGGCGTGTCAATGCTATCAATTCCCCGTATATTGTTCAAGAATGAGGGAGCTGGGGAAGCTGGGGAAGCTGGGGAAGCTGAGGGAGCTGGGGAAGCTGGGGAAGCTGAGGGAGCTGGGGAAGCTGGTGGGGAAGCTGGGGGAGATTGGGGAGCAAATAACAAATGTCCAAAGAAAAAGGACCAATGACAAAAGACAAAAGACAAATGACAAATGAAAAATGACCAATGACCAATAACGAATGACCAATGAGATAGATTCAGCCATTATCTATGCCGTAGAGTTACTCAGTCACTATGGATTTGAACTGAGGGGATATTCTGCGGCAGAATTAGTTGAGTTTTGGTTGGAAGACTATCCCGCCCAGTGGATTCGTTTGGCGGTCATTGAAGCCTTGTATCAGGGACGGTATAAGGCGATTTCGGTTGAACAAATTTTAGCCGTTTGGGGGCGACGAGAACAGCCTATCTATCGCTTTAATCATGAGTTTGAACGGTTGATTTGTCGCAAACTGCCGCAAGATTTGAACGCCCCCGTTGATACGACGTCCGAATCGATGTCCTTAATGGGGAGTTTCCCGGATATGTTTGAGTCAAGTTCTACGGTTGCGGTGGCGGAGTCAGAGGAATTTGTTGTTACTGAATCGGCGACAGAATCCATTGAAGCCTTACCGCAAACGCCCGCCCAGCCTGAACCAGAAACGGAACGGGTTAGGGAACGCGATCGCACACCTCCAGACCTACCTTCTCCCGATCATACCAGTCTTCCTGATCCAGTGGATGGGTCTCGTCGCGAAGCTAGTCACCACCCCATTGATCAATTTACGCCACCGCCTGATGATTCGGACTTTTATCTGAAACTCAAACAAGTCGCCCAACCGCTAGTGTAGCGCTGCGGAAATACTTGAGCAGCTTTGTCGATACGATGAAGCTGGGGGAGCTGGCGAAGATATTAGCTGTTGGCGTTATTTCTGCCTTCTTGCACTAGAGTGTCAATCATCATAAGTCATAATCAAGGAACAACATTTATTGTCACAATTCCATTAACTATTCTGCCTTACTCTCCGATAAAATATCAAGATAGCCGAGGGTGAGAGATAATGACCAATGAAACAATTTTTTCCAGAAAAATTTCTAATTTTGATTGTTGATGATAATCCCAATAATTTACAAATTCTTCATGTCATTTTAGAAGCCGAAGGCTACAAAACAATTGTTGTCAGCAACGGACAGGATGCGATTGAGCGTGTAAGCATTGATAAGCCTGACTTAATTATTATGGCTTTAACCATGCCCAAAATGAGTGGATTAGAGTTGTGCGACTATCTTAAGTCTCCACCTCCCCTAACAACAAGTCCAATTATCCTGATGCGGACGATTCGTGAACAAGAGTATTTGATTGAAGCATTTGAGAAGGGCGCAGCCGATACAATTACTCACCCCTTTAATCCAGCAGAAATTATTGCCCGTGTCCGAACCCATTTAGAATTGAAGCAGACTCAAAAGCAATTGAATCGATTGGTTAAAGAACACGACAAATTAACGAATTTGTTGAGAAAATTAGCGATTACTGATCCCCTGACTGGACTCTGGAATCGCCGCCATTTTTTAACGGTTGGCTATCAAGAATTTAATCGAGCTTCTCGTTACAAACGTTTCATGTCTATCCTAATGATTGACATTGACAACTTTAAGCAAATCAATGATGAGTATGGGCATACGATGGGAGATGAAGTGCTTAAGGGTGTGGCAAAAAGCATCGTTGGTTCATTGCGTGAGGCAGATTATTGTGGACGATTTAGCGGTGAAGAGTTTGTCACATTACTTCCCGAAACTGATAGTACTGGGGCGGTGCGTGTGGCTGAACGTTTGAGAAAGCGGATGGAACAAATTACCATAGGGATTGGCGATAAACAGGTGCAAATGACGGTAACAGTTGGTGTGGCTAGTTATCAATTAGACGATGCCAACATCGAGGTAATTATTCAACGAGCGAATAAAGCACTCTATCACGCCAAAAGTCAGGGATACAATCGGGTTGTATTGCATTAGGTATCCCTGAATCGCATATCATGATTATCTGACACCGCCACATTTGACAGGGCGAGTCGAGATAGGTTAATCCTCACACCATCATATTTGACAGGGCGAGTCGAGATAGGTTAATCCTCACACCATCATATTTGTGCGGCGACTCGCCCCTACAGACGACAACCGACAACCGACAACCGACAACCGACAACCGACAACCGATAACCAAACCGCGATAATTTCTATCCCATCAATTTAATCAGTATTCATGGAACTGTAGGGGCGACCCGCTGCAAAAAATAACAGAACCAATCCATAAATCTTATCGGGTCGCCCTGTATCAGGTATCGCCAATTAAAATAAAAATCGTCATGAACCATCACCCAAAATCAAGTCATTAATTGTATTAAGTTCATCAGCATTCATGGAATTGTAGGGGCGACCCGCTGCAAAAAATAACAGAACCAATCCATAAATCTTATCGGGTCGCCCTGTATCAGGTATCGCCAATTAAAATAAAAATCGTCATGAACCATCACCCAAAATCAAACCATTAATTGTATTGGCGTCACCCTGAATCACATATCATTAATTATCTGACACCATCACATTTGACAGGGCGAGTCGAGATAGGTTAATCTTCACATCATCATATTTGTGCGGCGACTCGCCCCTACAGGCGACAGACGACGGACGACAACCGATAACCAATAACCGATAACCCTAGATTGATATGCACCCCAGATTGAGGGTTTTTTTCTCATTCCTACGGATACAATATCAATGAAAGCTGAAAATTGGTTTCAGTTGCAGATTGTCTCAGTTGCCCCTCTTATTGCCCAAATGATCAGAAAGGATGAATAATGTTACCCTACCAAATCCACTTTTGATATCATTTTCTCCTACCCAGCAGCCAATAGGTAATCATATCACCTTTCCCCTTAACTTTGATGGCACCTCGCTGTTCAAAGATAAACTGGTGCTGTAACTGTTGGTATGTAGCAGGGGTGACTTGAATTTTACCCGGTTCTCCTGATGATTCCATGCGAGAGGCGACATTAACCGCATCTCCCCATAAATCATAGATAAATTTTTTCCTACCAATCACACCAGCCACAACTGATCCGGTGTTAATCCCAATGCGAATTTCAAACGACTCCCCCTGTTGCACTTGGAACTCATGAATCGCTTGTTGCATATCCAACGCCATCTGCGCGATCGCTGTGGCATGATTGTCTAGGGGACGAGGTAAACCGCCAACAACCATATACGCATCACCAATGGTTTTAATCTTCTCCAACCCATACTGATCCGCTAGCTGGTCAAATGTGGAAAAGATTTGATTCAGCATATTTACCAGTTCAATCGGTTGTAGACGTGCTGATAATGGTGTAAATCCAACAATATCGGCAAACAGAATTGTGACCTGATCAAAATGTTCCGCAATCGCCCTCTGATCTTGTTTCAGACGACGGGCAATCAGTTCTGGTAAGATATTTAGTAATAACTGCTCGGACTTTTCTTGCTCTAACTGTAACGCCGCCTCTGCCTGTTTTCGATCGGTAATATCACGCGCTACCCAAATAATCGATTGGTCAGAAATTGCCGAAATACTGGCGGCAAACCATACTGTCTTGTCTTCACTTTGGAGACTGTAATCAAAATAGATTGTTTGCTGATTGTTTAGCGCCTGTTGAATTTTATCTAACCAATCCTGAGCTGTTTCATCTTGAAAAAGATATTCGATTGTTTGGTTAATTGGGTCAATGTAAAAATCATAGAAGCGGGTGGGATTCGTCGGCGCTATTTCGATATTTGCGATTGTATTATCTTGAACATCAATAATTAAAACAATCGCATTCATCGCCTCAAAAAAAAGGCGCATTTTGCTTTCTGAGGTTCGCAGTTTATGTTCGAGTAATTTACTTTCACTGATATCTCGGGCTGCCCAAATCACGCTATCATGAGACAGTGGTGATAGGTTAGCGGCGAACCAACTATCTCGTCCGGCAACGGTCAAATGATAGTCAATACTCACGGTTTGCTGAGTTAAGAGAGCCTCTTGGATCGCTTGGAGAATAAAATCAGCTTGCTTAACTGGGAACTGTTCATGTAAGGTTTTACCCACGATTTCGGCTGACGGTTTGTAGTCACTCAGAGGATTAGTGGGGGCAATTTTTAGGCATCGTCCTGAGGCATCAATCACCAGCACCACATCCGTCATCGCGGCGAAAAGCGCTTGTATCTCTGTGACCGCTTTCTTCTGCTGCATCACACTACCTAACTGATGAGAAATAACCGTGACGAGCTCAAAGAAATGATGATCGGGTGGGTATTTTTTTGCCATAAAAAACACCAGCACGGCTAAGACTGAAACGGGTTCTTGAGCAGCGCTTGGTGTCACTATGGGGACAGCAAATGCTGAGTTAAATCCGCATTGAACCGCGAGTTCTAATCTCAGGAAAATGTCATCTGGAAACGTCGCTAAATCATCAACCCACTCCGGCTGAATTTGATGCCATACTCGTCCAGGTAGTTCTTCATTAGGTAAGATGGTTAAGGCAGCACTGTACTCTCGAAATTGGTCGAATCTTGCGGCGTCTGGAGAATCGATATCTGTACATTTACCATACCAATTATGGCTACATTCTAATGCCATACCATCCGTCGCGGGAATCCACACTTCGCCATAACTCCAGCCTGTAATTTCGCAAACTTGATGTAAGGCGATGTCCAATGCCGTCTGAAAATCCGTCGCACTACTAATGGCTTGACTCATTTTAGCTAGACGTGTTACTTGTTCCTCAGCATGCTTGCGTTCAGTGATGTCGTTAATGATACTGAGTAAGCAGTCTTGTCCACTAAAGTTAATAATATTTGCTGATAATAACCCCGTTTTTATCTGTCCTGACTTGAGACGAAAATCAAATTCATAATTGTGAATGGTTCCCTGAGTTTGTAATTGCTGGATAAAGCGAGTACGATCCTCTGGATGTAGCCAAAACTTTAATTCGACTGTGCTTGTGCCAATCAGTTCGTCTTTTTGATACCCTACCAGGTTAAGTAACCGATCATTGACCGCCAACAAGCGTCCATCAGCTAGGGTGCTGATTGCCATGGCGTTGGGAGACAAGCGGAAGGCGAGGGCAAATTGAGCTTCGCCTAAGCCTCCTGTGGCGCTTGGGGGTTGGATGGGCTGGTCTAATTCCTCGTTCCTGGGTTCCAAAATGGTCAAAGAAGAATGTAACAACAGGGCAAGGGGTTCAGGGAAAAGTTTTATTATATCGCTATTTACCGGAATCGGATCAGGGGCTTTGATGTTTGGATTCAATTCCCTGGATGGGCTGGTAATGGAGGCTTGATTCCTCATCTCGTTAGAGTTCATTGTTAGCACCGTCGCAATATGTATGATGATTCTTCTCTATTGTTCCTTGATGAATGTGAAAAAAAAGTGACTATCAGTTGTCCCGGCGACTGGAAGTCACGCCTACACAAACTTGCGTCCGCCTGCGCGGACTAAATTATTAAGGGAGTAGTTACTCCTTTCTCGCTATAAAAATACCTGAATATCTGTCTGTAAAGGCATTATCCTTGCGCTTTTTATATCATGTCCGGTCAAACTCAATTAAAAATTTAAATGCTAAAGCCTTTACTACGAAACCACTTAATTCGAGTAACGTCAGGAAAGCTACTTGCCAATACAAAAGCGACTAAAAATCCGGTCAAGCACGGATTCCGTTACCTCTTCCCCAGTAATTTCACCCAAGGCTTGAATCGCGCCACGTAAATCAATTGTCCAAAAATCTAAGGGTAACTGCTGGGTAATGGTTTCTTGTACCTGTTCCAGCGCTATCTTGGCTTGGGTTAAGGCGGCGGCTTGCCGCTGGTTAATGGCTAAATCTAAGTCAGCGGCGTGTAGGGTTCCCGTTTGTACCGCCTCAAGAATCTCTTGTTCTAATGCCTCAATGCCTTCATTTTTGGTAATGGCGGCTGTAATTACTCGGTCAATACTATCCGGATAGGAGACAGAATCGGCAGGGGCGAGATCGGTTTTATTAATGACTAAAATTAGGGGACGGTGTTTGACTTGGGTATAAATTTCTTGGTCGTCTGCACTCCATCCCTCTGTGGCTTCAATCACCAATACAATTAAATCAGCCGCCTCAGCCGCACGGCGCGATCGCTCAACGCCAATTTTCTCGACTTGATCTACGGTTTCCCGGATTCCGGCGGTATCTAGCACCTGTATGGGGATGCCACCGACGACTAACTGCGACTCTACCACATCACGAGTTGTACCGGGTAAATCAGTAACGATCGCGCGATCGCTACGACTCCAGGCGTTCAATAAGCTGGATTTGCCCACATTCGGACGCCCGACTATGGCGACGTTTAAGCCGGTTCGCAATAATTGACCGCGATCGGCGGTGGCGAGAATTTGCTTAATATCCGTTAATACTTGTTGAAGTTGGGCAATGATTCCGGCTTCATCTAAGGGGGGTAAATCCTCCTCAAAGTCGATACGGGCTTCAATTTCTGCCAAAGTATCTAAACACGTCGCCCGGATTTGGCGAATCGGTACAGCCAGTTTCCCTTGCATTCCCGCTAATGCAGCTTGGGCGGCGGCGGGGGAACGAGAACCCACTAAGTCAGCGATACTTTCGGCTTGGGTTAAATCTAACCGCCCGTTCAAAAATGCTCGCAGGGTAAATTCTCCCGGTTGGGCTAATCGTGCGCCTAATTCTAGGCATAATTGCAACACCTGCTGCACAGGCATAATCCCGCCGTGACAATGGAACTCCACGACATCTTCACGAGTATAAGAGCGAGGGGATTGCATAATGAGGAGTAGGGCTTCATCCACAATCTGTTGGGTTTGAGGATGACGCACATACCCATAGAGAATGCGGTGAGTCTGCCACAGTTGACGCCCTGGTGCGTGGAAGAGTTGACGGGCGATTTCTAAGGCATTTTCACCCGACACCCGCACAATCCCCACACTCCCTTGTTGGGGAACTACAGCCGTTGCGATCGCGGCTATTGTTTCACCTTGGACAAACTGTTCAGACATCGCTTGCTTACCCTACCCTCATCTCCTCGTCAGGGATGCGATCGCGTAAAATAGTCTTTAACTCTATCAATTCTTTTATATCTTGCTATGACAGCCGTTACGATTAACTTCAACCCAATTTTTCAACTGACTCAAGAGCAATTTTATCATCTTTGCCGAATCAATCCCGATGTAAAATTTGAACGTAATGCGAAAGGAGAATTAATCATCGTGTCCCCCACAGGCGGAGAAACGGGAAAACGCAATGCCAAGCTAACCACTCGATTTTGTTTGTGGAATGAGCAAACGAACCTGGGAGAAGTTTTCGACTCTTCCACCTGTTTTCATCTACCCAATGGGGCGAACCGTTCTCCCGATGTGGCTTGGATTCAACGTGAACGATGGGATTCACTGACAGAGGAACAGAAAGAAAAGTTTCCACCCATTGCCCCAGACTTTGTTTTGGAGTTAATGTCACCCAGCGATACGTTACCAGAAACCCAAGCTAAAATGCAGGAATACATGAATAATCAAGTCAGACTGGGTTGGTTACTCTATCGACCAACTCGTCGGGTGGAAATTTATCGCCAAGGACAAACGGTAGAAATACTGGAAAATCCGACCCAGTTATCTGGAGAAGATGTTTTACCCGGTTTTATTTTAGATTTACAAATTGTTTGGAATTGAATCCTTATCTAATTAGGGTTATTGATAGAAGGTTTGTAGGGGCACGGCAATGCCCATTGGTGTCAACTTAACCAGAAGAAGCCCAGATTTCTTTTGAGCGAGCGGCATTGTCTCGATGCCGCTTGCGCTCAGTTTTGACTAAACCTAAGAGCTTGTAATGATCAACCAAATAACTCACGACATCGGTACTC
>NZ_JAVKBY010000166.1:0-14618 GCF_040222985.1 Coleofasciculus sp. F4-SAH-05 | reverse complement strand
AATGTAGAGCGAAAGTCTTACGCCAAGTGGCAAGACTTTCAGGTGTGGGCATTGTGGATGGTGTGGAGATGCTGATTTCAATGGAGCCAATAATATTGCACTTGTGGGGCTGTCTATAAACCAGCCTGGAGGCACGGGGTTATCGTGCAAGCTAAGCCGAACTATTAAGTCTGTTCAGCGTTCGACTGAGCGCTCACGCCGAAGTCTTAGCTTGTTTGATGACTGAGCGGGCTACTAAAAACCCAGACCTCAGCTCTTAGCAGGTCTGGGTAGTTTATCTAACCTTCCGAATGACCAGTATCAACGTATGAAAGACAACGGTGTCAGAACTAACAAGCGACTGCTGCTGATTGATGATGACCCTAATCTGATTTTGCTCGTTAAGGACTACCTCGAGTTTCGCGGGTATGACGTAATCACGGCAGAAAATGGTCGAGAGGCGATGGACGTTCTCGCTCAAAACATTCCTGATATGATCATTTGTGATGTGATGATGCCAGAGATGGATGGCTATGCCCTGGTTGAGTATGTTCGCCAAGATCCGCGCATGAACTGGGTTCCTGTCCTATTTCTCTCGGCTAAGGGACAAAGCAATGATCGGGTGAAGGGACTCAACACTGGCGCTGATGTTTACATGGTCAAACCCTTTGAGCCAGAAGAATTGGTTGCTCAAGTTGAATCGTCTCTGAGACAAGCTAGCCGCTTAAGCACTCGCCCTCAAACGCCTGGAGGAGAGCCACCATCTAACCTTAAGGTTCCTGCAAATGTGGAATTGACACCAACGGAACTGAAGGTTGTACAGTTTGTCGCACGCGGGTTGGCAAATCGGGAAATTGCCAAGGAGCTTAATGTAAGCCAGCGCACGATTGAAAGCCATGTGTCTAATATGCTGGGCAAAACCGGATTACATAACCGTACTGAATTGGCGCGTTGGGCGATTGAAAGTAGTCAGGCTTAGTTGTCATTGGTCATTTTATGAATTAAACCAAAGTCCCAGGGTGTAATGCTTGTAGGTTGGGTTGACCAAGGAAACCCAACTGATCAAGCGATTAAGCTAGGTTTTCTTCAAATCAAGCCAATCGCCCCAAACATAAGGAAAATTTATCACCTTATGTACGGGAGAGCAAAATAAACTTCTCTACCTGGGTTATTGTCCAAGATTAACCCACTAATTGCAACCCAGCATGTTTGACAAAGGCATACCAATCTTGATTGAAACCTTTAAATTCAACGTCCTTTAGGGTAAATTTTATGTGAGAATCTTCAATTGGCAACGATACCATATTATAGGCATCAGGTTTATTGGTTAGTAGCACCAGTTCAGTACCTGCGGGAATCGGTTGCATAGCATTTGGACTGAGATACATCGATTGAACAGGGGCACGCTTAATTACAGTATCCACGTTAAATACAATTTTGAGTAATCCCCCTTCAGGTGGCAAGGTTTGTCGGTAAACCATCATTTTTACAACATCTTTTTCTATTTGCTTCGAGAGCATCTGCGCCACCGTTTCTGTTGGTCTCAGGGGTTCTTTGGTGATTTGAACATGATCAATAAACGCATACCAATTTAAACTTCTACCCTGAAACCCAATATCCTGGAAACTGATCCGAATATGTCGGGTAAGATCGGGGGGCGCGTAGGATTGTAGAACTAATAATGTGCTGGCAGGAATCGGCTGGAGTTTATAGCTTGGCAGTAAACTGGATTGAATGGGTTCTTGTTTAAGAATTGTATCTTGGGTAGACAAGATTCGGACTAAGCTAACCATAGTTTGATAGTTCCTTTAATTGTAATTTTTCATTTTTAAAATTATTCTCGCTCTTAACACTTGATCGGGGCGGGTTTAGTCGCATCTGGGTGAGGCAAGAAACTTTAATAGTGAAACCCGCCCCTACACACGCGCCAGGTTTCCTTGAGCGAAGCGAAGGGTCATGCGCCATACCCTCGTCGTGAAGGGTCAAAACTATTCTCTCCCTCCCTGTTTAAGAAATACTGCCACGCTTGCGGGCTTCTTTGTAGGATGTTCCCACATTTTGTAACCCAGCGCGAATCATTTGCTGTTCTAATAGGGTAAAAAAGCGGACGCGATCGCCGCCTCGAACCACAGCCTGATTATGGGCTTCTGCTATAGCAATGGGATAGCCATAGCCTTTGTAAACTTGTGCCAACATTAAACTTAGGGCTTGATTGAATAACATAGTATCCTGTGCTACCCATTCTGGAACCTCGACGCGGGCAATTTCTGTACCAACGTGAACATAGCAGAAGTAAATCCGGTGATGATCGTATAGATCCAAAATTCGCACCGAACTGCGAAATAAAGGACTACGTTGTCCGGGTTCAAGTAAACTCGACCAGAGCATCGTATCACGTAAGGGTTCAACCACCTGACAAGGCAATTTCTCGGTAACAGGGGCGCAATGGTTGAGACAGTTGGGGGTGTCATAAGGACAGGCTTGTAACCGAAGAAAATGCAGGGCTTCATTGCTGCGAGACGCACTCAAATAGCCCATCAGCGGCACATTCACCGATCGCAATTGATCCCAAGCGGCGAGAATCGGGGGTAGGATGCGATCGCGGGCTTCTGTGGGTAAGGACTCCAGAAACCAGTAAATCAGAGATCCATCCACCATCGCCAGATTGGGAATATCAAAGTGAGAACCGGGCGGATTGACCCAACGACACGCCATTTCTGCCAATACCGATACCTCAGACACAGTGCGACGATACCCCATCCATTCTTCGGTACGAATCCCCCATTGGCGAGATATGTATAAATCTTCGGGTCGGTAAAAGACTTCGGGTAAGCTATCCAATAGGGGGTGTAAACTCTGCCCATAGTGCAACATCACCCGACCGACATTAATTAAATAACAATAGGCGATTTCGTGATGGGAGGGGGACATTTGAGACCCATCGGTGGCAAAAATCGTGTGGCTTTCGGGCGGGGAGTCCAGATCAAGGCGAGTATCCAGAGGTTCGACGGGAACAGCCGCTGTGAAGTTTATGCGATCGCGCCATTGCTGGTGGGATTGAATTAACTCATCTTGTCGGCGATTAGTCTCCAGCAGCAGCTTTTGCGCCAGTTCCCAGCGGTGGCGACTTGCCAGCGCCTCCCCTTTCAGATGCTGGCTAATTCCAGGGATTTGTTTCGCGAGTTTCGTGAGATCGAGCATGGGATTACATTCCTGCATCTATAAAAGTTGGCAATATTTTTGATTTTTTTAATAACCTTACAAATGATAACAATAACTTTCGTTGCTATGTCAATATCACAAATTTTATATTCTTTAGTAGTCTAGAGTACTTTTATGAAGAAGTATTGATTTTGTTATTTATTTGATGACAAGTGATAATTTTTTCAAAATTACATTTCCTTGACTTAATTGCTACTAATGCCGTAGATTGAAATTGAATGGCATATAAACCTGCTCAATTTTTGGGAATAAAGAATCATGAAAGCAATAGTATTAACTTGCGACAAAAACATGTTTATTGTGGATCATATGATACACACTTACCAAAAATTTTGGTATAACAATCCTTTTGTTTTTATAGTTCCCTATGGAAAATATGCTCATAATTTACATGAGAAGTATGGGAAAAAAGTTGAGTTAATTGAAACAGAATCAGAGAAACTATTTTACCCTATAAAAACAGATAAAGGAACTAAAAAAGTCAGCTTAATCAAGAAAACTGTGTTAAGTTTACTAGAGAATATACCTGATGAAGAATGGATTTACTGGTGTATAGATGATAAATACTTGATTCAAATAAAACCAGAAAAAGTAATTAAATTATACCTATGGATTAAGAATATACAAGATTTGAGTATAAGTGGTATATGTTTTTGCCGAGGATTTCCTTTAGCCAATAATCAAAATCTAAAACTTGATAGTAAGATTTATAGCCCAGATGGGGAAGTATTTCTAGAACGAAAAAACTATGAACAAATTTTTTGTCATCAATTTGTTAGAGCAAAAGTTTTGAAAACCCTTTTTGCTACCTTCCCAGATAGACCGTTTTTTCCCAAAGAAATGGATGATTTTCACAGACAAGTAAAAATTCCCAACAATCAAAAACTTTATGTCATAAAAGAAAATAACATGGTCAGTTTTGGTGAAAGCACAATTGCCGGAAAATTAACTTTAAATTGTACTCTTAGTTTTCAAAAACATAGATTTGAAATTCCCCAAAATTATGAAATTTCAGACAGAAGAATGATATTTGGTGAATTGCCTATAACCTTGTGGGGTAAAAAAATAGTCTTGCCTGAGTATTTGAAGAAGAATCAACATAAATTTGATGGTCAATATATAAAGTACAAAATTAAAAAATTATTGGCTCATTAAGATAGCTAATTGCTAACTTCACAATAGATAGTATAGTGTATTTTAATTTTAAATTCAGGCTATGATTCACAAAATTTATAATAAGATTGAACTTCATCAAGCAATCTATCAACTGAAAAAGAATGGATTTTGGTTTGTTGATATACCGAGAACATCATCAAGTAGTATCAAAATTGAACTCACCCATGTATACGGAAAAGTATATGGGAAACAATATTTAATAGAAAAAAACTATCCTATTAAAAAATCACCTTTCAAAGACCATTTGACTGCTATTGAAATGAAGCGGATTTTAGGAGAAAAAATATGAAATTTTTACTTTTACTTTGGTTATGAATCCTTGGGACAGGATGGTTTCGTTCTACCTTTATAGAAAAAAAAGAGGCAATTTACCTGACGAAGTAAGTTTCAGAGATTATATTCTTCAATTTAATAGTCCACGATATAAACGTGCCAAATCGCTACATTCACTGCCTTTTTATTATTATGGATTAGCAGAATATATCTTAGACAAAAATGATAAAATTATTGTTGATTTTGTTGGTAAATACGAAAGTAGAGAAACAGATATTAAAACTATTTCACAACGTTTAGATTGTCCTAGCCTCGGTCATTTATGTTTGCAAAAAGCAAAACCATTAGAGATGCATTATTCTCAATTTTATGATGAAGAAACCAAGAATATTGTTGGACGAGTATTTGCTCAAGATATAGAGTTATTTGGATATAGGTTTGAATCATAGCCGGAGCAACTGTTCATACTTAGAAAAAAATAAAATTTCTCCTAGCTTTTTAAGCAGATTAAGACCAAGCTGAGAAATCCTGACTAAACTCGGACAGAGACAATAACTGAATTCTTGGATGATGGCGAACCTCGTCTCGGTGCGCTGCTGTGTTATAGCCCCAATCTGCTAAATACAGTCTCACCTGAGCTAAGTCTGATTGTTGTGCTACTGATAGTAGGGTATTTAACCGATCTTCGACAAACCAGAGACTTGCAGATTCATCTGTAAAGTCTTGTATAAGTTGTCGTAGTGTTTGGTGTTTGGGACGTTTAATTTCTTTGCCGATAATTCTATCCTCTGATAGTTCGATACCTTGTTGTTGTAATAATTGCTTGGCAAAACGCCCTTCTTTAGTGGTGACAATAAATAAGGGCGTTGGCGTTTCTAATATACTCTGTAGGCGCTGAATAACTCCAGGATAAAAGCGGTGCAGTGCTAACCAACTCTCTAAATCACTCGTAATCCATTCATCACGAATTTGATCCAACTGTTGACCCAAGTTTTGTGGCTGCACTTTTTCGGAGTCAATACATTGATGTAAAACAGTTGACCAATCTTGTAAAATCTGGGTTTCTGAAACACCTAACACTAAAACTCGAACTAAAACAGGCATTTCCCACCCCGTTTCAATCACAGGGCGCAAGCGGTAAAATTTGTCAGCGATGTCTGGCGGGGGTGTTGTGTTTTCCGGTTGCCAAATTTTGCAGTAGGTACGCCAAGCGGTTTGGAAATATTCCAGCAGTCCATCACAGATAACGCCATCAAAGTCGAGGGCGAGAATAGTGGGCGCATCGGTTGACATAAAGTTATCTCAATGATGAATAATGATCTATAGCAGTCCTAAATAGGTCGCAACAGATATAATAGTAATAATAACATCCCTAGTAAAAGACACTAAATTAACATTATAGATGAACTAGCTGATTTTATCAATCACTTCAATATAAAGGCAGACAACGTTACTTAAAAACTGAATAAAAAAAAGAAACTACACATACAAAACCTGGTTAAAAACTTCATCGGCTGTCAGTGAGCAATCTCATAAGCATTATTTTGAGGTGTTACAATAATACCCGAATGCTTTTGTCCTGTTTTGATGTAGCTCAGGTGTAATCTTTCATAATCCACTCGATTATGGGTCAATAGACATCGCTCCTCTGAAGCAGCATAAGCTAATTGTTCCTCATCAGAGTAACCTGTCATCTCAGCCTCAATCGTTGTGAGGACATCCAGACCTCTAGCTCTTAGAAGAGTGGCAACCAAATTAGCAATATCCTCATCAGTGTAGAGTGACGCAAAGATTTTCATTCCGCTTTCAACGCTTGGCGAACTGCGGGATGAATCAAGTTATCAGGGACGTGGTTTTGCTCAATATACTCATTGATTTCAGCCTGGTTATCCAAATAAAAACTCAGGGCATCAAAAACTTGAGCCAGGGTAAGCTGAGGATACTGTGTCGGAATTTCTTCAGGAGGAGTCCCCAATCGCCATAAGCCGACGATGACTCGTACCGATATGCGAGTCCCGGTGATAATGGGTTCACCGCTTAAAATCTCTGGATTGCGAGTGACATATCTGGAAACGGCTGTAGTGGTCATCAATAAAAGCCCATAAGGGATAACTCGTTTTAATTGTAGAGCAATATTGTTCTACCCAGACTCTACCTCAAACCTTGCTCGAATCGCACTAATCCATCCAGAATTACTGAAACGAATATACCGTCTGTCACCGCTTCTAAAAACCTAGACAAATCTACCCATAAGTAATTCTGTCTTGGTATAAGTCCACGGTGTAACTTTTGGTCGATAACCCCTTCAGGGAAAACGGACATAAACAAATGACGAACTCCACCGCTAGCTTTTATTGTGTCCACCTACTGTTCAAGGGTGTTAGCGCTCCAACAGGGCAAATTTTCAGTGCCATTGCTCTTAATTGGCAACAACTTTATTGCGCTTGGGATCACCAAGTTTGGAACGAGAGAGAGCGGTTTTCGGATTGAGGCTGGGTTGATTACCCCAATTTTGGGTAAGCTTGTCCAACAGTTGGTCTTGCTGTTGACGAAATTCCCAGATGTTATTGCCCCCATTAATAATCGCAAACCAAACCCGATCGCGCTCTCGCGTAGGCATTACCCCAGCCAAAGCACTCACCTGGCGTAGGGTTCCGGTTTTCATTGCGGTTCCCTCTGGCAGGTTGCGAGCATAGATTGTCCCGTTTTTATCTCGCCCAGCTAGGGGGAATACATCAATTACACCTAAGTTATGGGGTGTTAATAATTTTTCCAGGGCGATTAGCATCGCGGTAGCCGCACGGGGAGAGATTTGGTTTTCTGTTCCTAACCCTGATCCATTAATCAGTTGAATTTCGGCTTCCGGTACATTCGCTAACGTAGCGGCTTCTTTGGCAACTACCTCAGCCCCACCAACGGCATCGGCTAAAATCTGAGCCATGCCATTGTTACTGTAGATATTCATTTCTCGGAGGATTTCCGCCAAGGGTAGGGATTGGTGACGTAATAGTATCCTGGTGTTATCAGGTGGAATTTTTACTGTTTTGACTTGACCACTGATCACCAGTTCAGGTTTGGGGGTTCCCGGAGACATTCTGCCATGGTGACGGATAACAGAACGAGACCAGGTTTTGCCATTTAATCCTATCCTTAGTAGCTCCCCCGATCGCGTCGGATTTTCTTCGTAGTTGAGATGAAACTTGCCTACAATGACTAAATTGCCATTGACGCGGCGAATCCCAAGCCGATTAAGACTGTTCCCCAGCCCGATCGCTTCCTCCCACACAAAAAGCGGATCACCTCCGCCTTTAATCACCAAATCTCCCTCTAATACACCATCCCGGATATCACCTGTCGCCCCCACTTGGGTTTCAAATTCATGATCGGGTCTCCATTGACTTAACGTGACCAATGTGGTAGCAATCTTGGTCAATGAAGCCGCAGGGCGAGGAATTTTACCCTGATGTTCTGCTAGAACATTCAGCCCGGATTGTATCCAGATGCCTTGATTGTCTGGGAGTGAACCCTTATTTTTTAGGTCTTGGAGATATTGATTAATCGTGGCTTCAGCGTTCGGGTCAGGCTTGGGCAAAGTAAACAAGGCAGTGTCTTGCCAGGACAGGGATTGGACAGTCTCAACCTGATTCCAATCCAACGTGGCAGCCTGCATCCCCACAATCTTGACCAATAACGCGGCTATCGATGAAGCAATCAATCCAGCACCAATTCGTTGTAACATTACCGTTTCTCCTCCACGGTGCTTTATTGTACGAATTGGATGGCACCGATGAAAAGGTTTCTTCAAGGGTTTTTTTCTCAGGATGAAGCCTCCTACTAGAGTAGGATGAATAGTAGTCTACTATGATGACATGAAGGCAAGATACAGTTTCCGCATCTATCCCACTCCGGGTCAGTTACAGCCGGGGGAGGATGTCAAGTAACGGCTTCTGTTAAAATCTTTAAGGTTTCTATCTCTTTGTGCAATGGCATCTCGCGAACGGATCGCAATCGACGCGATGGGAGGGGATCACGCTCCCTCAGAAATTGTGGCTGGAGCTATCCGAGCCCAAGCAGAGTTGGGCGTAGAGGTTATATTGGTTGGCGATCCTCAAGTTATTGAAGCGTCCCTGAAAGAACACAGCAGTCTTTGCCAGCTAGAAATAGCCCCGGCGGAAGACGTAATTTCCATGGAAGAGGAAGCCTTGGTGGCGATTAAGCGCAAACCCAAGGCGTCAATCAACGTGGCGATGGATTTAGTTAAAACCAAGCAGGCACAAGCTGTGGTGTCGGCAGGTCATTCTGGCGCCGCTATGGCAGCAGCATTACTGCGTTTGGGACGGCTCAAGGGCATTGATCGCCCAGCGATTGGTGCTGTGTTCCCCACTCTAATTGCTGGAAAGCCAGTGATTATTCTAGATGTGGGTGCAAATGTGGATTGTCGTCCCAAATATCTGGAGCAATTTGCGGTGATGGGGACGGTATACAGCCAATACGTGCTGGGAATTCCCGAACCCAAAGTCGGGTTGCTCAATATTGGTGAAGAAGACTGTAAGGGGAATGATTTAGCAATTCGGACTCATCAACTGCTACAGGACAATCCCAGAGTTGCCTTTCTGGGTAATGCTGAAGGGAGAGATGTACTCTCAGGGCAGTTTGATGTGATTGTCTGTGATGGCTTTGTCGGCAACATCTTACTCAAGTTTGCCGAAGCGGTGGGAGAAATCGTCTTACAAATTCTGCGGGAGGAATTGCCCCAAGGCTTACATGGTCAACTGGGAACGGCGATTCTCAAGCCGAATCTGAAGCGGATTAAGCAGCGTATCGATCATGCTGAACATGGGGGTGGGTTGCTCTTGGGAGTGGATGGAGTCTGTATTATTAGCCATGGTAGTTCTCAGGCACCGTCTATTTTTAATGCGATTCGCTTGGCAAAAGAAGCGATTGATAATCAGGTGCTGGAGCGTATTCAGTCTACTCAGATCAAAGCGGCGAAACAATCGGTAACCCGGAATATGGGTAGTGAACCGTTAGATGTGACCAATGAGCCATCAGAGGATGCGACAGGTTAGGGTGGTGCTATCCACCTAACACTGGGTAACTGTGGACAACGCAGTCATTTGGTGACGGATAGCCAGTCTACGCAGCAGAAAGTGAATTGGCAGTTTCTTTGATGGAGAATCATTTTGAATCAACTAGGCACAGGGATTGCGATTACCGGGAGTGGTTCGGCGACACCCGATGTTGTTTTGGATAACCATCAACTCAGCCAGATAGTTGAGACATCAGATGAGTGGATCACCACCCGCACAGGCATTCGTCAACGGTGTCTAGCTGACGCTAAAGCCAGTTTGAGTGGGTTAGCAGCCCAAGCGGGGAAGCGGGCGATCGCGATGGCGGGAGTTGAGCCGGATCAGGTACAGCTGATTATCTTGGCAACGTCTACACCGGATGATCTGTTTGGTACGGCGAGTCAAGTTCAGGCGTTACTCGGCGCATCTAATGCGGTGGCGTTTGACCTCACGGCGGCTTGTTCTGGCTTTGTGTTTGGCTTAGTCACGGCGGCTCAGTTTATCCGGACGGGAGTTTATCAGACTATTCTATTAATTGGTGCGGATATGTTGTCTCGCTGGGTGGATTGGTCCGATCGCGGCACCTGTGTGTTATTTGGAGATGGTGCGGGGGCTGTGGTGTTGCAGGCAAATGAGCGCGATCGCTTGTTGGGATTCCAAATTCGCAGTGATGGCACTCAAAATAATTGTTTAAAGTTGGCTTACATACCACAATTCCAGCAACTTGTCAAGGAAATTGAGGTCGGACAAGGGAATTTTGCCTCGATTACCATGAACGGCAAAGAAGTCTATCGATTTGCCGTGCAAAAGGTGCCAGAAGTAATTGAGAAGGCGCTATTTCAGGCAAATCTCACCGCAGATGATGTAGACTGGCTGCTATTGCACCAAGCCAATCAACGGATTCTGGATGCAGTGGCTCGACGGTTGAAGATTCCCAGCCATAAGGTGTTGAGTAATCTGAGTCAGTATGGGAATACATCTGCGGCTTCGATTCCCTTAATTTTAGATGAAGCCGTGCGATCGCAAAAAATTCAACCCGGTGATATTATTGCCAGTTCCGGTTTTGGGGCGGGATTAACCTGGGGTGCGGCTATTTTTGAATGGGGGCGATAAAAGGTTATGAATATTTGGAATCGCAACCAACGTCTTCAGTATATTCAGCAACTCAACCCCATTACTGACCATAGCCTAATTTGTCGCCTCGTCGCTGGCTACGAATTTCCGTGGGATATCACCCGTGCGTTGGAATTAGCCATACTGAAAACGTTCTGCGTTTCCAGTATTTCTCGACTGCTTAATAACACCGGAGAATTTCATCACCATACTCAAAAGCGTTACGATGATACAGGTTTACTGATTGCCGAGATTCTCCAATGGGGTTACGACAGTGAACGGGGTGCAGCCTCGATTCGGAGGATGAATGCGATTCATGGGCATTATCCGATTAGCAATGACGATTTTCTCTATGTGCTTTCAACCTTTATCTATGAGCCAATTCGCTGGAATGAACGCTTTGGGTGGCGGTTATTTTGTGAACAGGAAAAGCTAGCGATATTTTATTTTTGGCAAGCGGTAGGGGAGAGGATGCAGATTCGAGATATCCCCTCGACTTATGAGGAATTTGCCCACTATAACCAGAAGTACGAACAAGAAAATTTTGTTTATTCTGATAGTAATCGTACTGTCGGAGAATCAACGATTAGTTTATTCCTAAGCTGGTTTCCGGCTTTGAGTCATCCTCTGCTGAAACCAGCTATGTATAGTTTATTCGATGAGCGAATGCTAGCGGCATTTGGTTTTGCTAAGCCTTCTAGATTTATGGTAACTGTTGCCCAAAATAGTCTCAAGTTGCGGGGATACTGGCAGCGCTGGCTTTTACCGAGAAGAAGGTCAGATTTCTTTACAGAGAGTCAATTGAAAAGTTATCCTCATGGGTATCAGTTAAAGGATCTTGGACCCACTTGGATGCTGGATAAACTTGAGTGAAATTGTAGGGGATCTAGGCTTGCGCTCAAAGATTATTGACTTATTCTTATACCATTTATCTTATAGTTTAGTCCGCGTAGGCGGACTTAGTTTGTGTAGCTGCGATTTTAATCGCCATAGCAAAAAGGAGGTTACTCAGAGCCAGAGTTAGATTTCGGGTAATCTGAATAAAGGACAATTACACGTTCCATCAACTGCTGTGAGTGAAAAACGCATTCTCCTCTGGTATCGCAATGACTTGCGCTTGCATGATCACGAACCCCTACATCAGGCGCTGCAGACAAAGGCGCAGGTGATTCCCCTCTACTGCTTTGACGATCGCCTATTCCAGACGACATCCTTTGGATTCCCCAAAACCGGGGCATTCCGCGCCCAATTCCTGGTGGAGAGTGTAGCCGATTTGCGAGAGACTGTGCGATCGCGTGGCAGTGATTTACTGGTGCGCCGGGGTTTACCTGAGCAGATGATTCCCATTTTGGCAAAAGAACTTGGTATCACTGAGGTTTACTTTCACCAAGAAGTTACCGCCGAAGAAGTCGCCGTAGAAACTGCACTCAAACAAGCCTTATCTGAGATTGGCATCACCGTACAAACCTTCTGGGGAAGTACCCTCTACCATCCCGACGATTTACACTTAAATCTATCAAAACTTCCCGAACTCTTTACCAATTTTCGTAAGCAAGTCGAGAAAAAATCCACAATTTATCCCACCTTTCCCACTCCCAAACATTTACCGTCTCTCCCCTCTGTAGAAGTGGGTGAATTGCCTCAACTCGCTGATTTTGAACTAGAACCCCCTATCTTTGACGAACGGGCGGTGTTACCATTCAAAGGGGGAGAAACCGCCGGATTAGCCAGACTCAAAGATTATTTATGGAAAAAAGACCGTCTCAAAGTTTACAAACAAACCCGCAATGGTATGTTAGGAGCCGATTACTCCTCTAAATTTTCGCCCTGGCTCGCCTTGGGGTGCTTATCGCCACGTTTTATTTATGAACAGGTTCAGCAATATGAACAGGAACGAGTCAAAAATGATTCAACCTATTGGTTGGTGTTTGAGCTAATTTGGCGAGACTTTTTCCGATTTATTTGTGCCAAGCATGGAAACCGAATCTTTCGCCAATCGGGGTTGCAAGGTATCCCTATTCCTTGGAAAGAAGACTGGGATCGCTTTACCCTTTGGCAGCAAGGAAAGACAGGTTTTTCCTTAATTGACGCCAATATGCGGGAACTTGCCGCCACTGGATTTATGTCCAATCGGGGACGACAAAATGTTGCTAGTTTTCTCACCAAAAACCTAGGAATTAACTGGCAAATCGGCGCTGAGTGGTTTGAATCCCTGCTAATTGACTACGATGTTTGTAGCAATTGGGGCAACTGGAATTATACGGCGGGAGTTGGGAATGATGCTCGTGGGTTTCGTTATTTCAATATTCAAAAACAGGCGAAAGATTATGACCCTCAAGGTCACTATGTCAAACATTGGCTCCCAGAACTGGACTCCTTACCCGCCGCTAAAGTACACCAACCCTGGACATTAACCCCAGCCGAACAACAACAGTTTGGGGTGAGACTGGGTGTAGATTATCCCCATCCGGTTGTAGACTTGATCAAGTCGGTTAAAGCCAACGAAAAAATTTACAACGCCGCCTTGAACCGTCGATAACATTGGCGATTGGGAAAGAGGTGTACTACGCAAGGTTATACTTCGCACGGTCAAATTTGTCATTCTGAACGGAGCGATAGCGGAGTGAAGAATCTCACGACTATATTACGCTGTACTTCACTAAGCTCTGCATGACAAAAGCTCAGTTTGTGACCGCTAACAGTATAACAAGCGTCAAATCCTAACTGTTCCCTGTTCCCTGTTACACACCGAGCGAAGCCGAGGTGTTCTCTGTTCCCTTGTCCCCATGCTTCACTTTCATTGTGTCCGACAACTTACACCATTTTACCCCACGACTATCATGAGAATTCGTTAGCCTAGAAAAAGGTCAAGTCGATGTGAATCAGAGGATTAAGTATCCTGAGTGCAAATTCTTCTAGGATATATCAGGAGTGACGTAGCGGAGAACTAGATGGCTAATATCAAATTTGTCAAGGAAGACCAGGAAGTTATTGCAGCAGATGGAGCGAACTTACGGGAGAAAGCCCTGCAAAACAAGATTGACCTGTATACCTTGAAAGGAAAGTTGATGAACTGTGGAGGCTATGGTCAATGTGGCACCTGCGTTGTCGAGGTTGTCGAAGGGATGGAAAATCTCTCACCTCGAACTGAGGTAGAACAGCGTAAACTCAAGAAAAAACCGGAGAGTTACCGATTAGCCTGCCAAGCCTTGGTCAATGGACCAGTCAGCGTGAAAACTAAGCCCTGAAGCGGCGAGGAGCAGGAAGAACAGGGGAAGCAATACACAGACGTGATGACAGAAGCGTCTAGGAGCAGGGGAAGTAATGTAGCTGATTAATATTTGCTCTCAAGCTGCACGATTGGCAGAAGCCAATGATATTCTAAGAATAGCGGTTCACAACCAATTGTAGAGGCACTATTTCAATGCAAGTTAATGAGTTAGGGTTCGTTGCCAGTCTTCTGTTTGTGCTGGTTCCCACAGTTTTTTTGTTGATTCTGTATATCCAGACAGCTAGCCGAGAAAGCAATAAAAATTCTTAGCATTGGCTGTCTACCCTCCGCCCATGAGCTCCCCGACTTCTTCAAGAAGTCGGGGAGCTGACACTCAATCTGGTGTGTGGACTAACAACAGGGGACAATTCGTATAGTAAACTACCTACACCAAGTCGGAGTACCGACTATGGAGTAGGCTTTTAGTAGCCCTGTACCAAACCCTTATAAACTAGGTTGGAAGTAGAGACGCGCCATGGCGCGTCTCTACTTTACGACGTAGTTCACACGATAGG
>NZ_JAVKBY010000157.1:0-26134 GCF_040222985.1 Coleofasciculus sp. F4-SAH-05 | reverse complement strand
TCTTAGCTCCTTAGTAGAAATGGCAAGGAGGGGTATAAAGGCAAAAGTTCCTGATACCCACCGAGAACAGCGGTTCCCAGTGGTAACAGCAGGGAAAGAATCCCTAACTAGATTACTTGTAATTAGTTAGGGTCTGTTCAAACCCTCTTGATCCCTTAGCTTCCTTTTGCCTTTTACATGAGAGCCTTTAAACGCTATAGAATAATCGGGTGGGTAATGCCCACCCTACTTGTCGGCTATTGGCATAAGTGCCAAAGGTTCTAATCTGGACCATCGGGATCAACGCCCAAGGAGGGTTCACCCTCAAAGGATGACTCAGGGTCAAAGAATGACTTAGTACTAGACTTAGATAGTTGAGGTTCTAAGGGTTCCACAGGCATTTGCGAAACTAATTCTGGCGTTTTGCCATTAGTGGCAGCATGGTGGATGCGAATATCTTGCTGGGGTATGATTGAGATCCCTTCTTTGGCAAAGCGTTCCTGAACCGTGTAGAGTATCTCTTCATAAGCCGTCCAAAATTCCTCAGTTTTCGTCCAAAAGTTAAACCCGATAATCACATAATAGTCACTACCTTTATAAGGAAAAATGGACGGCGGTGGATTGTCTAAAGTCAAGGGGTGTGACTTACCAATCTCCAACAAAATTTCCTTGACCCAGCGCAGGTTAGTGTCTAAGGCAATATTAAAACTCAATCCACCCTTACGAATATCCTGGGTGGTCAGGTTTTCAATGGTACTAGCCCAAACCGTGTTGTTGGGAACGGTATAAATTTGAGCGCCAAACCCTTTAAGTCTTGTATTGGCAAGGGTGATGGAATCGACGTAACACCACAAATCATTAATTTTGACTTCATCGCCAACATCGAAGGGCTTGTACGCCATAATCATCAAGCCACTTGCCAAATTTCCCAGGTTACTTTGCAGTGCGAAGGCAAGTACGAAACTCACCCCCCCAAGCAGGGCTAAGATTGGACCGAGGCTGACTTCCAGCGCGGTTAGAGCGAGTAGGAAGGCAACGAGGATACCACCGCGCTTGATCACGATAACCACGAAGTCACGTAACAGTTGGGATACATTGCTTAATCGGGAAAGAGTTTGGTTAACAATGATACCGACAAGCTGAGACGCGATCGCGACGCCGATAAAAACGCCTAAAAACTTGCCTGTATTATTAACCCAGCGTAAGCCACCTTCTTCGGATGAGAACCAGTTGATCAGCCGCAGCCCTAAACCTTCGGTGTCGGTTATGTCAAGTTCAACACCACTAACGGCTTGAATATATTTACGGTAAAACTCAGGATCGCCGCCTTTTTTCTCCAATTCGTCCAGGATAACGCTAAAGCGATCAATAATTGCAGTTCGTTCCTCTTGAAGTTCGGTAACCGCAACCACCAGTTGGTTTTTCTCTTCCGACTCAGCTTCGGCATTCTCTTCGAGTTGTTCAGCTGCCTCTTCAAGCTGCTGTTGTTGTTCTTCGAGTTCCCCTTGGCTCTCCCCGACTTCCGGGGGTCCAGCGACTTTTTCCTCTCCGTCAGCGTCTACTTCCGTGTTTTCCAGAGTGGCTGTCAGTTCATCGAGATTTTCGGAGGATTGTTCATCAGGGACATCGGCTCCCTCAATGGCTTCCCTGGCTTTTTTGAGTGCTTCCCGGCTGGCTTCAAGTTGCTGAGTTGCTTCTTGATGTTCCGGTGAGTCAGTAATCGTGGCGTTTTGGGCTGCTTGGGCATCCTCAACGTCTTTAATCGCGGCTTCTAGTGTATCAATTTTTTCCGTCGCGGCTTCATAGCCCAACGAGCCAGCTTCCATCTCCTCCCGTGCTTTCTTGGCATCCTCAACCGCTTGTTTTGCCGCCTCCAGTTCCCCTATTTCCTCGGCTTTTTCCAGGGCGCTGCTTGAGGTTTCGTCTTCTTCAATCTTCTGTTGCGTTTCGGCAGCTTCCTCGATGGCGGCTTGGGCTACTTTCAGGTTTTCTTTGGCTGCTTCTACCTTTTTCGCCGCTTCTTCATATTCTGGGGAGCCAGGAGTGGCACCGACTTGATCTGCCTCCGCTTCGGCAAGGTTTTTCTTGGCTTCCTCTAAAGCATTTGCGCCTTCTTCCTGTTTGCCAATGGCTAAATTTTGCCGTTTTATGGCAATTTCAGCGGCGCTAATTTCTTTGGCTTTTTCTTTGAGCAGTACTAGCCAAGCGGCTGCCTCAATTTCCAGTTCGGCTATGGTAAGGGGTTGAACCAACAGTCTCAATTCCTCGACGGGAATGGAAAGATCTTTTGTTGTGGTTGCCGCTTTGGGATCTACCTCTTCGGGAATTTGAACTTGTTCCGTGGTGGTTTCTTCCGCTTCAGCGTCTTGGGCTCGCACCGGTGTCCACCACACCGCGAAGGCACAGACAACTCCCGTCAAGACAATTGCACCCACTCGATAACGCTTTCTGGGCTGTTTATCCCTGAATGTTTTTCGTTTTAATGCCAGCATTTTGTTAGTTAAAAAACGCAATTACAGCTACAACGGTCTAAAAGCTAAATTGATTAGACTTGTTTTGAGCAGAGATTTAGGAGCGATCAGGATAATTTAATCTTACCACTATATTATTACTGTTGACTCTTTGTCAAGACATCACGTTCCTCTGTTCTATCCAGCGCAACTAACAATGGTATCGCTATGCAGCATTGTCGCCTTCTGCTCTTGGCGAGCCTTTTGCGTTATTGTACTAGCAGCTGTATTTCCTATACCACCAACTTATGACCACCACAAAAGAACAATTGCTCATCGCGATCGAATCTACTCCAGAACCCATTCTGGCGCAAATTCTTGATTATCTGGAATATCTCAAAACCAAACCGACTCGCCCAACCGCTCGCTCTAGAACCGTTCCGATTCCGGATGGGGAACCCCTAAAGCGGGGTTCTCAAGCCAAAGACTTACTAAAATTTGCTGGAACTTGGCAGGGCGAAGACTTCCAGGAATGTCTTCAACTTGTCTACGATACTCGCTCCCCAGCCGAATTTTAATGTATTTGCTCGACACCAACCACTGTAGCCGTATAATCTTCGGCGAACTTACAGTTGTTTCTACCGACAATGATTTCCAACGCCTTCAACAGGTAGAACCTTTTGCCTTAGAATCTTGGGTTTGAATGATACTTCTTGATCCGGATCAATCAAATAATTCCCCCTGTTTGGCTCTACTGAGCGTTCTGGAACCATTCTGTCACCCCATCCGCGATCGCACTGGCTAATCTCTGTTGTTGTTGCGGATTCGTAATCCATTCAAATTCCTCTGGATTAATCATAAATCCTAGTTCTAATAACACCGATGGTGCGGTATGAGGGCGAGCGAGTGCTAAATTATTCCAAAACACCCCATAAGCTGGACGATTTAACTGATTCACCAGATAATTCTGCAAAAATACTGCCAAATTATGCGCTTGGGGATGATACCAAAACATCCCCACCCCTTTGGTGTTGATTGCGTCACCTGCATCCGGGAGGGCGTTGTAATGAATCGAAAGTGCGATCGCGGGTTTAATTTGGTTAATCATAGTCACGCGATCGCCCAACGACACCGCCAGATCCGTTTCCCGTGTCATATATACCGTTGCACCCTTTTCCTGAAGTTGATCGCGCAGTAACTTCGACACAATCAAATTCACATCTTTTTCCGGATAACCCGTTGGTCCTCTTGCCCCTAATTCTGCACCCCCATGTCCGGGATCAAGGATAATTTTAATTCCCTTTAAAGGTTGTAAAGCATTTTCAGGATTGAGTTCTACATTTTGAGTCCGAATTGTTGGCGGATGACGTAAGGTTAGAATCAGATTAGTTTGGTCATATCTCAGGTCATACCCCCATTGTTGATTAACTTTAAGGTTAAACGTATAATTAACCTGAGTTGGTGTCACTTGTTGCCAATCTAAGCGTTTAATTATGGGGTCATCATCCAAACGGATCACATCAGTTTGGGCGGTTGTATTATGCAGCGTTAAAGTAAACGTGCGATCGCCTTGTTGAACGGTTACAGGTACAGGTGTGCTTAAGGGAAATATTACCTCTGTCGCCCCTGGAATCTGGCGGGCGCGGATACTGCGAATGACAGCGGTTGGTGGAACTGTATGCGGAAGAATACGTACTTCTTCAGCCTTAATCCACGCCCCATAATCTAAACGTACCCATTCACCTTCCCGCCCCGTAACCGTCGCCCTGACGCCTTTGGGTAAGGGGGTAAGGCGAGAATAGGTGGTGCTTGGTCCGGTTCGGGCGATACCTGCATCCACAATCACCTCAGCCACCTCTAATTCAACGGGGTTGAGAATTGAAATCTGTCCAGGTGCAGCTTGGCTGATGGTTTTGCCATTCAAGGTTAGTTGATAGTTTGGTTGTCCTAAATTGGTCGCAATTTCTGCGGTTGCACAGCCTTGATAGTAACCCGTCGTCGATTGAATACCAACTTGATTTTGGGCAATTAATCCGGCGGAATTGGGCGGTAATGGGACATCCTGGGATTGAGCCATTAGGGGAATTGCTTGATTTGCCAGGTTCACGGTAACGGTTGCATTTGGCGGCGCGATCGCACTAAAACAGATTGGTTCTCCAGGTAATCGGGCAATGTCCACGTTTGGGGTGAGGGAATCCTGAGCAAAGGTTAATCCTGTTGGTACGTTTGGAGTCGGATCAACGCGAGTTACATTGATTTGAATGGTCTGGTTTTGATAGCGTAGCGTAAAGCTATTTTTGCCCAATTCTAAGGGGAAACTTGGTGCAAAATGTCCAGCTAGACTGCGGGGAATAACTTGACCATTGACCCGCACATCTCCTGCGGGTGGTGCTGTACCAATTAAAAAAATTTGTTCCGCCGTGGTTTGATGATTGTCAGACGGATACGTCAGGAAAAGAGGTTGTTCCGCCCAAGCGGGAGATGCCATAACTGATGCTAATACAGCTAATCCTAGGATGGTTTTCATTTGTCATTTGTCATTTGTCATTTGTCATTTGTCATTCGTCATTTGTCATTTGTCATTCGTCATTTGTCATTCGTCATTTATTCAGGAATTCATCATTTAGACAGGGCGGGTGTAGGGTGCGTTAGCGTTCGCGCAGCGTTCCCGGAGGGTAGCGTAACGCACCATTTCAAACGATAGTAGTGAAACCCGCCCCTACACATAAAACTCTTTTCTCGTCATTGATCTATTTACCTCCCTCTGCTCCCCCTGCTCCCCCTGCTCCCCCTGCTCCCCCTGCTCCCCCTGCTCCCCCTGCTCCCGCAGCTTCCCCAGCTCCCCACACCTTACCTGCTTTGTCAATCGGATAAAAGATGAGTGGGTAATCCATCAATGCTTTGGATATTTTTCGCCTGCCAATATTCATAAATGCCCTGTTCTCCCTTTTTCTCTGACCATTCAACCAGAGTTTCTCGTTCACCTTGAAATTCATATAGGGGAACACCATAGCCACAAGAGGTTTGCACGGATTCAATATCTAGAACAATAATTTGCCGTTGTCCTGGCAGCGAATTAAAGTGGGTATAAAAGGTGTCCCATTCTGGAGCAACGGGGCGAATTACCCGCCCTTGACCGTAAAGGCGTAAAATTAGAGGTTTATCGGTAAAACTGCAAAACATGATCGTTAGTCTACCATCGTCCTGCAAATGAGCCGCCGTTTCATTGCCACTACCTGTTAAATCCAGGTAAGCGACGGTTTTCGGATCAAGACAGCGCAACGTGTCCATCCCTTTGGGAGATAGATTAATCCGCCCCTGTCGAGGTGCTGTCGCGGTAAAAAAAATCTGTTGTTCTTTGATAAAGTTTTGTAAATTTGGGGGGAGTTCTGAATAAAATTTTGCCATTGTCCTAATACCTAATAGATAAAGAAAAATAAACTTTTGCAAATGTAAGCGAACAATTTGTTACCTTGCCAGTCGGAAGCGATCGCAAGTCGTCTAGCTTGGGAAGAGGGATGAGCGTTGAGTGGGAGAGGGGCTAGGGGCATTGTCAGGTATAGTTCATCGGGCTTCGGGAGACAATCAGGACGAAAAAAGCGTCAGGCTTTCGGGGTGGACATTCCAGACGAGAGCGGATGTTCAACGTAAAGGATAAAAGAATCCCAAAAACTAATCGGGCATAGTACAGACGAGTTGTGCATGGAAAATGGAGAAAGGATGTTCTCAGCGTGACTTGTGGCGTCTGAAAATTAGGAGAAGCGAGTTTCATTGGTTTGGGTGTACAGGGTGATGGCAATTTCAATAACCGGTCAGGGGAAGATTACTCTTATGAGTGATTGAGGGCGTCACACTCCAGCCCGACTCCCAACAATCTTAAAAGACTGTGGCACAATTAACGGGGTGCATCTTGAAAAGTCTGGCGTACTTAAAAATTCTATGGCTAAATTTGTCTTTGTAACAGGTGGGGTTGTATCTAGCATCGGTAAGGGTATCGTTGCTGCTAGCTTAGGACGATTGCTCAAATCACGGGATTATTCGGTGTCGATTCTTAAGCTAGACCCCTATATTAACGTCGATCCAGGAACTATGAGTCCCTTTCAACATGGGGAAGTCTTTGTCACAGCAGATGGGGCGGAGACGGATTTAGACTTGGGACATTATGAGCGGTTTACGGATACGCTGATGTCTCGCCTCAATAGTGTCACCACCGGATCAATCTATCAGGCGGTTCTGAATAAAGAGCGTCGGGGTGATTACATGGGGGGAACAGTGCAGGTGATTCCCCATATTACCAATGAGATTAAGGAACGGATTCATCGGGTGGCAAAAAATACCAATCCGGATGTGGTAATTACCGAAATTGGGGGAACCGTCGGGGATATTGAATCCTTACCATTTTTGGAAGCGATTCGTCAATTCCGTAAGGATGTGGGGCGCAATAATGTGCTGTATATGCACGTCACCCTGCTACCCTGGATTCCGTCAGCCGGTGAAATGAAAACCAAGCCGACTCAGCATTCGGTGAAAGAACTGCGTTCGATTGGGATTCAACCGGATATTTTAGTCTGTCGGTGCGATCGCCCCCTGCAACCAGGGATTAAAGAGAAACTCTCGGAGTTCTGTGATGTGCCTGTAGAATCGGTGATTACTTCTCCTGATGCCAATAGCATCTATGAAGTCCCCCTGATTCTAGAACAAGAAGGTCTGGCAAACCAAACCTTAGATCTATTACAACTCCCCCAACGGGAACCGGATTTAAGCCAGTGGCAAACCTTGGTGGAACGAATGCATCGCCCCATCCATCAGGTGGAAATTGCCATTGTCGGTAAGTATATTCGGTTGAGTGATGCTTATTTATCCGTTGTCGAAGGATTGCGCCACGCCGCGATCGCATTAGGGAGCGAATTCAACATCCGTTGGGTGAGTTCGGAGGATATTGAAACCGAGGGTGCGGAAAACTTTTTAGCGGGAGCCAACGCGATCATTGTTCCGGGAGGCTTTGGTATCCGAGGCGTCGATGGCAAAGTAGCAGCAATTGAATATGCCCGTACCCAAAAAATTCCTTTCCTGGGTTTATGCTTGGGAATGCAGTGTTCTGTCATTGAATGGGCGCAAAATATTGCCCTGCTTGAAGATGCTCATAGTGCTGAGTTTGTCCCCAATGCTCGGAATCCCGTGATTAACTTGTTGCCCGAACAGCAGGATGTTGTGGACTTAGGGGGTACGATGCGCTTAGGGATGTGTCCTTGTCGGATTGTACCGAATACCTTAGCCGCATCACTCTATGAGGAGGAGGTGATTTATGAACGTCACCGACACCGCTATGAATTTAATAATGCCTATCGGAACCTGCTGTTAGACACAGGTTATATGATTAGTGGTACATCCCCCGATGGTCGCTTAGTGGAAATCATTGAATACCCCGATCATCCCTTCTTCCTGGCGACTCAGTTTCACCCAGAGTTTAGCTCTCGACCGAGTACGCCCCACCCCTTGTTTAAAGGATTTGTGCAAGCTGCGATCGAGCAATGCCAAGGTGAAATGTCAATTTCCCCAACAAATGCTCCGATTATCCAGCAATCCCCAGTGCAGGTATCGTGACGTAGAGATTTGAATTT
This sequence comes from Coleofasciculus sp. F4-SAH-05, assembly GCF_040222985.1. Classification (NCBI taxonomy): domain Bacteria; kingdom Bacillati; phylum Cyanobacteriota; class Cyanophyceae; order Coleofasciculales; family Coleofasciculaceae; genus Coleofasciculus; species Coleofasciculus sp. F4-SAH-05. The sequence goes on along the minus strand of NZ_JAVKBY010000157.1, from coordinate 18,084 downwards.
TGAGTTATGAGTTTACCCAAATTATCCACAACTCATAACTCAAAGCTCGCAATGGCTTGAGGAGGTTTTGTGGCGTACTGGATACAAATTGATTATGAACGCAGTGATTATGTGATTGACTTAGATCGCATCAGTGCGTTTGCCTGCGCTCCCAACAGCAAAATTATCTTCTGGTTGCCGAATAGTGCCCACCAGATTATTATTAATCAGCAAGGTGATCCAGAGGGGTATCATCAAGTTTTGGAGTATATTAAACAAGTCTGTGCTCATTCCCTAGCTGGATCTTGGATTCAAGTTAGATATGAGCGCAGTGATTATGTAATCGATCTCAACCGCATCAGTAGCTTTTCTCATGCGGCGAGTGGCAAGTTAACTTTTTGGTTACCCGATAGTTCAATTCCGATTATTATTAATGAGCAAACTGATCCAGAGAGTTATCAGAAGATTCTAGATTATATTAAACGTAAAACAGGCTATGTCATTTCTTAGAAAGTTAAATCGGGGTGGGGTTAGAGAGCAGGGGGAGCAATGTAGAGACGTGCCATGGCGCGTCTGGGAGCAGGGGGAGGGCTACCAGCCTAAAACTTAATGAGCCTGCTGTTTTCTTTTGTTCAACTACTTAGAATATTAATTATAGGTAGATAAAAATACTGATATTGGGGGCGGGTGCAATGGGAGAAATACCTCAAACCAAGTCGGGTAGGGAATGGCAGAGTCTAGGGCGTTGGCGTGCGATCGCGTCTTCTTCTCTGGTTGGGGCAATCTTTGGCACTGGGGTTATTTTATCTCCAGCATCCCTGAATGCACAACCGATTACTCCTGCGGCTGATGAGACGGGGACGGTGGTGACACCGAATGGGAATCAATTGGATATTACAGAGGGCAGTTTGTCAAGGGATGGCGCGAATTTATTTCATAGTTTTGAGCAGTTTGGATTAGATTCGGGTCAAATTGCCAACTTTTTATCGAATCCTGAGATTAGGAATATTTTCGGGCGGGTGGTTGGTGGTGACGCTTCAATTATTAACGGGTTGATTCAGGTAACTGGCGGCAATTCTAATTTATTTCTCATGAATCCGGCGGGGATTGTATTTGGGGAAAATGCGTGGTTGAATGTCCCAGCAGATTTTACAGCGACGACAGCCACAGGGATTGGTTTTGGTGAGGGGAATTGGTTTAATGCCTTTGGCGGAAATGAGTATCAGGATTTAGTCGGAAATCCCAGTGGTTTTGCCTTTGATTTAGCGCAACCGGGAAGTGTGATTAATGCGGGGAATTTGGCGGTAACTGAGGGGCATAATTTAACCTTACTGGGGGGTACTGTTATCAGCACTGGGGAATTAGCTGCACCAGGAGGAAATATTACAGTTGCGGCGGTTCCGGGGGAAAGTTTGGTGAGGATTAGTCAACCGGGACAGTTATTGAGTTTAGAAATAGCACCGCCACGGGATAGTCAGGGAATTTTGCTTCCGGTTGCGCCATTGGATTTGGCAACATTGTTGACAGGGAGTGATGAAACAGGGGAGACAGGGTTAACAGTTTCAGCGGAAACGGTACAGGTAACCGATACAGAATTCAGCGTCGGAAATGGAGACGCGATCGCAAACAGTATAACAGCCCAAACCGCAACATTATCAGCGTTTAACAATTTAATGTTAGTTCCCGTAGGGGCGCACCGACGTGCGCCCTCTTTGGTAACAACAGGAGATTTAAATTTTTTAGCTGGGAGTACAGTTATTGCGCGGGATAATCTGGCGCATCCGTTTATCGCCCAGTCGGGTGGGAATTTGTATATTCAGGGGAATCAAGGGATTGACATTTGGGCGCTGAATCATCTCCAAACACCGTTTGTCAGTGGCGGGAATCTCAGTTTAGTCAGTAATGGGATTATTTCCGGGGATGCTCACTTTGCCAGTGGCGGAAGTCTGGCAATGCTAAATTTATCGGGGGAACCCGGTAATTTTGTCAGTTTGTATGATCCGATTATTAGCGCTAATGGGGATGTTGTATTTGGGAATTATACTGGGGTATCCCTAAAGATAGAGGCAACCGGGAGTATTAGTGGAGACGATATCATAATTAATGGTTCAGATACAGGGCTAGATCCTAATATTAACAACAATGATCCGGACATTCCAATTTTAATAGGAAAACCTGCGCTAATTTTAAGAGCAGGTTTAGATGATTTGCTTTATTCTGAAAATGTTCCAATCTCAGCGGGAGGAACAAATTTTGATTTATCCGGAAGTCCATCATCGCTACCATCAGGAAGTATTAAGATAGGTGATCTTAATCGTCCAGAACCAGAGTTTAATGGTGTTATCGTAATTTTAAATGCTGTAGGTGATATTAAGACAGGACGTCTAAGAACAGATGAGTTAGATCAGGAGGCTGGCTCCATTCATTTGGATGCTGGAGGTGACATTTTTACAGATGGTCTTTCAGCTATAGATATATCCCCTAATGGTAGAGGTGGTGACATTACTCTGAACGCAGGAGGCGGTATAACTATTACGGGAACCCTAAGAACTTTCTCTAATAATAATAATGCTGGTCATGTTACTATTGAGGCAATTGGTGACATTAATATTATGAGTTCAGATACGTTTGTACAAGCTTTTTCAGATAGCGAAACAGGCAATGCTGGCGATATTACCGTGATTAGTGAACATAGCCTAATCTTCAACGGTTCAGTTATCCTCGCTGACGATATTTCTATCACCCTATCGGGTACTGGTGATATTACCTTCCACGACACTATTGATGGAACTCAAAACCTGACTCTCGAAACGGAAAACGGTATTATTGAATTTAACGATATTATCGGTGGCTCAACCCCTCTCAACAATTTAATCGTTCAAGGCAATATTACTGATAACCCAATCGGGGTCAATATCACAGCTATCAATAACATTATTACCGATAATCTCACCTTACCCACAGCCATTTCCTTTACCAGTACCCGTGGACAAATCAAAACCGGAGATTTAACCTCACCCGCAGGTATTTCCCTTACCAGCAATAGCGGACAAATTGAAACAGGTATTCTTGATTCCTCTAATCTTAATGATGGCGGTGATATTACCCTCAACGCCCGTGGCAATATAAAAGTCAGCCAGATTAACGCTCAAAGTCTGGGTGATGGCAGTGGCGGAGATGTCGATATTACCACCCCCAGTTATTTCCAAGCCACCGACTCCTTCATCGACCAAAATAACATCAACGCCAGTATTTCTGTCGCTGGGAGTGACAACGGTGGAACCATTATTATTCGCCACGGCGGAGACGGTGAGATTCCCTTTATTGTCGGTAATCCTGATATCAATGGCACAGCAGCCGCGATTACTAGAGGCGATGACGCGGGGATACAGACAATTGAACCCACTAGAGATTATTACTTTACCCACAAACGGGATAGAGACCGCATTCAAATTATATCGATTCTGGGCGCTGTACCTCTACCGCCAACGCCCATTCCTGTGCCAGAACCAACACCCAAGCTAAACTTAGATCAAAATCCCATTGAGTCGTTAGCCCTTCGGGTTGGGGATACGTTAGACGCCGATACTACGATTAACCAAGACCCAGAAACCGGAAACTATAATATTAGCTGGAGATTTCCTGGCGAACAACCTATCAACCTCAACGTTAACAACGCCCTAACTCCACTCGAAGTCACCCCCCAAGATGATATCATTGCTGAAATCGACCAACTCTTTGAAGATGAATTTGAAGACTACTTTGGCGAAAACTTAACCAATGCCAACGTTACCGCCGAAAGCTTACGGGAAACTCTGAAAACCATCGAACAGCAAACCGGAAAACGTGCGGTTGTCATCTATGCCCGTCATCTGGAGGAAGGATTAGAACTGGTATTAGTTTTACAGGAAGACAATTATATCCGTAAACTGGTTCCCGCCGCTACTAAAACCACTCTAGACAATACCGTCGATGAATTCCATGAGATGGTTCAAGATATTACCGAATCCCGTGGCTACCTCCCCGCCGCCCAACAGCTTTATCAATGGTTAATCGCCCCCCTGGAATCCGACTTAGACGCCTTAGATATTGATACGCTTATCTTCTGTATGGATGGGGGATTACGTCAACTTCCTATGGCGGCGTTACACGATGGCAAGCAGTTTCTGATTGAAAACTATAGCATTGGTTCCATTCCCAGTGTTAGCCTCACCAACACCCGTTATCAACCCGTTAAAGATGCCCAAATTCTCGCCATGGGCGCGACTGAATTTTCGGATTTAGGGGAATTACCCACAGTAGACACCGAATTAAAGATTATCACTCAAACCTTGTGGACAGGGGAATCCTTCCTCAACGAAGACTTTACCCTAATTAACCTGAAAACCGAGAGTCGCCGCCAACCTTTTGAGATTATCCATCTCGCCACCCATGCTGAATTTAATGAAGGTAATCCGAGTAACTCCTATATTCAACTGTGGGATACAAAACTGAGACTCAATCAAGTGCGCCAACTGGAATGGTATTTACCCCCGCCTATCGAATTATTAGTCCTCTCAGCCTGTCAAACCGCCCTGGGAAATATTGAGGCTGAATTAGGATTTGCCGGGTTAGCGGTACAAACTGGCGTCAAGTCGGCGGTAGCTAGTCTGTGGTATGTAGGCGATGAAGCGACGCTGAGTTTAATGAGTGGATTCTATGCCCAATTACGCCTACCGGATATCACGATTAAAGCGGAAGCCTTGCGTCAAGCGCAACTGGCGATGTTACGGGAACAGGTGTATTTTGAAGGGGGGAAATTAACCGGAATTGAGGGGTTAGAGGTTGAACTTCCTGGATTGGGAACCCGGGCAAATCAACGGTTATCTCATCCTTATTATTGGGCAGGATTCACGATTATTGGTAGTCCGTGGTAGATGGATGATCAGATAATATCTAACTGTAGGGGCGGGTTTAGGGACAATTGTAGGGGCGGGTTTAGGGACAATTGTAGGGGCGGGTTTAGGGAATCAATTCAGTTAGTCACCACTAACGGAACAACAAAACCCGCCCTCCCCCAACCCTGGGAATCGATTCACCCTCATCCCCTAACCCCTTCTCCCATCAAGGGAGAAGGGGAACAATTTCATAATTATTCAGCCTTGTTAACAAACAGATAAACAATTAAATAATATCAAACCGTAGGGGTGGGTTTAGTCACAATTGTAGGGGCGGGTTTAGGGAATCAATTCAGATATCTACCACTAACGGAACAACAAAACCCGCCCTCCCCACCGATAACGGAACAACAAAACCCCCTCCCCCAATTTGGGGTGATGATTGGTGGGTTACGGCGGATAGAGGATTAAACGGTTATTGGCAGAATTTAGTACCGCCTAACCCACCCTACAATTAAACAAATGACAAATGACAAATGACAAATGACAAATGACAAATGATCAATTAATCGTCGATCGCTTCAACTTCACCCGCGATCGCACTTTGTGGTAAATCCTCTAAACCCATTGATTTTAATAGGGTTTCCCAGGTTGAGGGGAGGGTACGAAGCTGGGAGATATCCTGGGGCAGATCATACCAAAGATTATGTTCAATTAATAGGTCAATCTGCTGGGATAAAGGCGCTTGCTGTATCTGCGTCTCTAAGTCTTGGTTATCCAACCGTTTCACCCATCCCTGATGCCAAACGCGATCGCGCATGGATGATCCGGAGGATGTACAATATAGCATGAGTTTCCAGGTGTAGCGTTGATTTGGGGCTAAGGGGGGCGCGGTTTTGGGTAAACTAATCTGAATTAAACCGGGGGTTTGGGGTAAAGAAAATTCCTGTCGGTAGATGGTATTTTGTTGTTCGTCTTCTATGGTAAATTTGCCGGAATGGAGGCTACTTGTTTGATAGGGAATGTAGAACCAAAGGGTAGGATATCCGTTGAGAGTGTAGCCGGAAAATTCGCTATTAGTCAGGGGTAATAAGGGGGTAAAGGGTTGATCGGTTTTCTCACAGGAACCCCGAGTTCCACCGGGATTTCGTTCTTCGGCGGGTTCACTGTCTGGGGGTTTGGGTGGATCATTGGTAGCGGGTGGGGTTTGATTGATTGGGGTGGAGGTGATGAAAATTAAGGAAAGAATGAGTGGAAGGTTTGGGAAAGTCATTGTTTTTTTATCCGGGTTTGAGGTTGGGTGGTTGAGTGTTTATTTAACGCAGAGGGGCGCAGAGGGGTAGGCGTAATTGATGTTCTATCGATTTGGGTTGGGGTTGAGTTGATGTTTATGGGTTTGGTGTTTAACTGTGCATAGGTTGGTGATTAGATGGGCAAAAATAGAGGGAGTTAGGGGAAGGTAAATATGAAGGGTGATAAAAATAATAAAGCTAACTCCTCCAATGCTAATCAGGATAATTCCGCTGGCGATTCCTCGATAGATTAAGCTGGAAATCCGCCAGTTAATTAGTCCGGCTGATAACGCCCATGTTCCAATCCAAAGACTTTCTATCCACCAGGGGGGAAATTGAAGTAGGGGACGTTTGTCTGTAACAGCGCTAATCAGTTGACTAATTTTATGGGCGTGAAGGTGTAAGCCGCGAATCTCTTGATTGTCTGGTGTTTTAAAGTAATCTTTGACGCTGGGATCGGTAACCCCAATTAAAATAATTTTGTTTTGAATCAAAGCGGGATTCACTTGATGATTGAGTACCTGAGTCAGGGTGACAGTTGGGGCAATTTCCTCAGTGCGGCGATAGTTAAGCATGATTTGGTGTGATTTGACTTGGGAGGTGGTATAAAATCCAGGGTGACTATTCAGAATGTTGAAGCGAATTCCGCCAATTTGCCATTGTTTGGCGGTGGAAAAGTCAACAGAAAAGCCCTGATTCTGTAAATAACGCAGTGCGATTTGGGAACTAAAGGCATAGTAGGCGGAACAGTTGGAAGGTTGAGGCGGATTCATCGCTAAAAGATGACGGCGAACAATGCTATCGGAATCGGTAATCACATCACTGAATCCTAAACGCTTGTCGGGAATTTCTGGTGGTGGTGAGATACCTTCGGGATCATTCTGATTGGGATGAGTACAAATCGGAATCACGCGATCGCGTGTTTTGAGATATTCAATTAATTCTGCTTGACCTTTGCCTTCAGGTCGGTCACGATAGATATCTAAACCGATAAGTTGGGGCTGATATTGGTCTAAGGCTTGTAATAATTGCCGCATTGTGCGATCATGCAGTGGATATTCGTTGCCTAGGTTGGCGATATCCTGCCGAGTAATCTGTACCAGCAACAACCGTTGATCGGGTTCCTCCGACTGACGCGATCGCCCAAACCAATCAAACGTTTGGAATTCCCAAGATTGCCATACGCCAAGCGATCGCATTCCCATCACTAATACCGTTACCCCCACCGTCGCGGCGATTACCCGCCACCGGGGAAGAGATGGCGAGGGAGAGGGAATCGGCTGAAGCTGTTGATTCACCCAATGGCGATCAAAAACAGAGGCGTAAATCCGGTTCGCCACCTGCAACTGTCCCCCCCGCTTCACCACTAATCCCGATAACTGTAATTGCTGCTGCAAATAATTCTCATCAGCCGGAACTTTTTTCCGTTTGAGTATCCGGTGATACAGCATTAATAACGGTTGATTATCTAGATATCCAGACAAGACGCGATCGCGAATCGTCCGCAGATGTTCAGGATTATCCTGAGACAGCCAGTTATCGAGAATGTGCGATCGTACCACCTGATCCACAAAACCAGTAGGTAGGGTGTGGGGTGTAGGGTGTGGGGTGTAGGGAACCATTTGTTCCCCTTCTCCTCCTACCGCCTGACACACTAACCGACATAACTTTTGCGTCAGAAACGGTTGTCCTCCTGTCCAATTTAATATAGCTTGAAGTACCGCATCAGGATAACGAACCTTTCCCTGTAATCCCCCAACTAAAGGTTTCGCTTCCTCCCACGTAAACCCCTGCAACTCAATCGCCAAACTATCAATATTAAACGGTGTGCGCTGATTATCCGCAATCAAATCTGATGGCGTCGCTACTCCCAACAACGCAAAGGTTAAACGCTGGTATTTTGGCTGAGTTGCCCGTTTATTATAACAAGCCCGGATAAAGCCAAACAGATCATCCTTAAAGGCTAAATTCAGAATACTATCGATTTCATCAATAAAAACAACAATCTTACCCGCAACCCTTCCTAATACCTCCTCATCTACGAACTTACTGAACCGATCAAAGGGAGATAAATACTCATACCGATACCACCACTCCCCCTCATCTATATTCAACTCAAACCCACTCACCAAATGACTCACCATTGTGCCATAAAACTCCTCCTGATTAATTTGATAACTACAAATATCCCGCATTTCCATTTCCACACAAGCGAACCCCTGATCTTGCAACCGTTTCATCGTCCGCACCAACAAACTCGACTTACCCATCTGACGAGAATTCAGCACATAACAAAACCGCATCCCCCTCAATCCCTGATAAAGTTCTTGATCCGCCGCCCGAACCACATAATTCGTCGCCTCCAGGGGTAAAGCGCCACCTACTTGATAGTCGTCATTCGTCATTTGTCATTTGTCATTTGTCATTTGTCATTCGTCATTTGTCATTTGTCATTTGTCATTCGTCATTCGTCATTTGTCATTCGTCATTTGTCATTTGTCTTATGTCTTATGTCATCTAATCCTAACTATCGAACCCAAGCCCATCTCCACCCCCCTAAAACTTATCCCCCCATCCACTCAACCCCTCTGCGTTCCTCTGCGTAAACCTCTGCGTTCCTCTGCGTTAAAAAAACATAACCTCTCTCCCCAAAGAATCCAATCAAACAACCCCTAACCCCCCGATTAAATCCGACTGCCAAAATACTGACGAAATAACTCATAACGAGGACTAACGCCATCCCCTTCCCAGCATACCAACCCCAAATTCTCCAAAACATCCGCCACCTCTGGATTAAATCTTACCGGATGATTAACACCAACAACCTGATTAAAAACCGCCACTAACTCCGGCAATTGATGTAACTTTTGTTCATACATCAGCAAATAATCCCGATAAATTCCCCTCGGAGTCGCCGCCATTACCAACACCTCCTCCAATGTGACCAAATTTTGCCCAATTTGCTTAATCGCCTCTTGCACCAAATAAGGCTGTCCCCCCACCATCGCCATTAACCGATTCACCTGATCCCCTTGCCAATCTAATCCATAATGTTGCGCCAACTCTTGCACCTGTTCCCGACTCAATTCCGGTAACGCGATCGGAAGTCCCGTATTAAATGGCGACTGATTAATATCAAGTTCGCGATAATCTTCCGTATACACTAAAACCTGACGCAACTTGCCCCAAATTGGGCGCGTTTTCGCATCCTCATGTCGCGTTCGCAGCATCCCTAAAAACTCGCCAGCAACCTCTGGATACGGAAAAATTCGATCCACTTCATCTAACCCCAAAACCAGACAACTGTCTCCGGGTAACAGATGCTTTTCAAAATACGTCTTACACTTATTCTTACTATTGCCAATACTCTTCTGCCAATGTTCAGCAACTGGATTATCTGACAATGATTCTTGGTTCAGACTCAGCGTCACACTGGTACAGAACCATTGCAGAAATCGATTCAAATCTTGAAAATCCGTCGCCGTTGCATCCCGCAGATTCAAACTCACTGCGCGATAACCCTGATCCGCCGCATAATTCAACACCCGTGACATCAACTCGGTTTTCCCCATCTTCCACGGCGCTTTAATCCGCAGCAAACATCCCGGCTTCAGGATTTCCCGGTAACAGGTAGGCAGAATCCCCGGTTCACTATAAATATCTTGGCAGAGAGGAGACGCGATCGCACGGGAATCTGTCTCTGGATTCCTCAGTTGTTCTCCATGCTGCTGATATCGCACATACTCCCGCTTTAACCAGTCTCGCAAGCGCTTAAATTTCCCCTTTTTCTCCGTATTCAGCGCCGGACAAGAATGGGCAAATGTCGCATAAATTCGTCCCATTCGTCGTTGCAGCGTCGCCTCACTGATATGTAAATTGTCAGCAATTTTGGCATCAAGTTCTGCCAAATTGCGTTCCGCAAAGCGGAGACAGAACACCCGTCTCTCATCGGCATCAAATATACCCTGATAATCTGCAATTTGTTGTAAAAATGTATCCCACGACATAAACAGTTAGAGGTATTCAATAGTCAGCAAAATTGTCGGATGTGTTAGCATTCGCGCAGCATTCTCGAAAGGTAGCGTAACGCACCCTGACTCTATTACACTAGGATATCACTTATAATCCAACGATTAAAATAAATTGGACTTGAGTCAGCGATGCAAACGTTTATAGCGAAGACAGCGCAACGATTAACAAAGAATTCATCACTAATATTGATACCTTCTGATAGCTTGTGATACCTTTTGATAGGTTTAAAACAAACCCTCACAATTCTATCTGATAGCTAGCTGTGGGTTCAAATTCAAAATAAACCGATTTAATAGACTTATAAGCAAAGTACAACCATCTGATTCATCAGACCTATTTTCCAGTTATCTCAACTCTCTCAGAATTTTCAGGAGTACGATTATGCTGAAATTCAAGCCAATTCTTTCTATTACCGTAGTTGGACTATCTCTCAGCCTACTTACCAGTGGTAAAGCCTCAGCCTTCAGCTTCAACTTTAGCCCAATAGTAGAAACTAGCGATTCATTCAGTTCCTTTACCAGCCTCGGATCAGGACTCGGTACCGCAGGCGGAAATAGCGGCTATAAGTTGTCCAATGACTCCAACTATCAAAACGGAAAAGGACTGGCAATTAACAATAATGGTCAAGTCGTATTTTTTGCCGAACTCAAGTCATGAGACCAAGGAATATATGTTGGCACGGGTGTCAGCGCCCCAGAAATTATTGTTGACAACAAATCTTACTCTATATTTAGCAGTTTTGGTCAGGGACTATCCCTCAATAATGATGGCACTGTCGCCTTTTTTGCTGATGTCGATTCTGGTGGTCAAGGCATCTTTACCAGTAACGGTGTCAGTAACACTCAAAAAATTGCCCATACAAGCGCAACCTATAGTAGCTTTGCCCCTGGATTATCTCTCAACGATAATGGCACGGTTGCCTTTCTTGCCAATCTCGATAGTGGAGCGCAAGAAATCTTTACCAGCGACGGCAATAAAACGATCCAAATTACCAACTGTATAGGTGCTGGTTCATCTGAGCAACAATGTCCTCTGTCCAGTAGTATGCTTGATCCTCTTGCACCTGACATTAATAATCAGGGAATGGTTAGCTTTGTCAGTCACTACGGTGTCTTTACAGGGGATGAAAATGGCAACTATTTGATTGTTTCCGATCCCACTAACTTTTGGAATGGTTCATATCGGGAAGCCAACATAAATGACCAAGGAGAAGTCTCAGCCTTTGCTCATAATAATGGTGCAGGTCAAGTCATTTTTAAGACGAATGGCATTAATGGTGAATTGATTGCCGGGAACAATTATGAACAGTCAGGAACACCAGATACATTCTATAACGTTGGCACCAGTTCTATCAATAATAAAGGACTCGTCGCGTTTATGGGAAATCAGGTCGTTGAAGAGTCTAGCGTCTTTAACAACCAGGGTAAAGGTATCTTTGTGGGCAGTAATGCAGTCGAGGATAAAGTTATTGGCATTGGCGATACCTTATTCGGTTCTACTGTGGTGGATTTAGCCATGGATCGGCAAAGCCTGAGTGATGATAATGAGATTGTCTTCTGGGCAAAAATGGAAGATGGCACAGAAGGAATTTACCGCGCCAATAACATCGCTGACTCCCAATTTAATCCTTTGCTTCCTGATAGTACATTGGATGGAGTGTTCCGATTTATTGACGTGATTGGCGGAAAATGGTACGACCCACCATCTGCCTATGGTTTCCGCTACGAAATGACCGAAAATTCTTTATTTACCTCAATTTTAAACTTCCCGGTTGGCTTTGAAAATCCCTTCACTGTATCTGTAGGAGATACAAATCTGGGTGAATTTATACCCGGAGACAGTATCAATTTTGTCTCGCTTTTGGGTGGTGGTGTTTCTGAGTTTACGATTACCGGACTTGATGTTGATCCCACCAATCCCACAGCGTTCCCAATTAAACTTGACTTTGATACGGATACCGCGAGTTTCGATATGCACGCACTCATAGAGGAAGACAGTCAGAACGTGCCTGAACCCGTTTCTGTCGTCAGTTTGTTGACCTTTGGTTCAGGTGTTGTACTGTTGCGTAAGCGGAAATCACGGCAGGTGTAGGGGCGGGTTTTACAACTATCTTATCGGTTGTACCCAGATGTAACTAAACCCGCCCCTGCCAATGTTTTTTTGACAGATATACCGTAGGGTGGGTTGAGCGAAGCCGGTGGGTTGAGCGAAGCCGGTGGGTTGAGCGAAGCCGGTGGGTTGAGCGAAGCCGGTGGGTTGAGCGAAGCCGGTGGGTTGAGCGAAGCCGAAACCCACCAGCATACCCGTCAGTAACATTGATCTATACCTATTGAAGCTTGGCTAGAGTTCTTTGATAGGTAAAGGCACAAACAAATAAGCTGTCATGCATTTAAATTGGGTATTAGTAGCGAGCAAGATGCTCGCACTACAAGGATTTCGTCATTATTGACATTAAGGTTTAAATGCCGAACAGCTTAACCAACAAAAGCTAAAAACTTGAAGGAGAAAAAATGTTGAACTATACCGCAAAACTTTCTATTTCTGCTCCAATCATCTCTATCGCCACCCTATGGGGTTTGCTATTTGCCACAAGCGAATCCGCTCAAGCTGCTACGTTTGCTCTCAATGAAGATACGACGGTTGATACGTTTACTGAATGTATCAACGATGGTATTGCCCTCCAAGTTGATAAAAATTCAGTCGATGAATCAGGATGGCAATATGCGGTTGATTCGTTTAATGATGGTGTGGATGGATTGCAAGTTGGTGGTAGTGGTAATCCCTATGAAATTCACAGTTTAGCGCTTAAGGAAACGGAGGACAGCATTTTTGTGGCGATTAATGCCAATATGTCATTAACAGGTGTTGATGGCACCAGTGCTGAGGATGGAAATATTGGGTGGGGGGATTTGTTCTTCAATTTTACCGATCAAGATTTCACCACGGCGAATAATCAAGGGGATTTATTCGGGGTACGTTTTGCCGGAACTAATGATTCCTTAGTCCCTAATCTTGGTCTTTATGGCAATGTCACCGCTATTAGTACCACAGATATTAATAGTGGGTTTAGTAGTCTCACAGATTACAACCAACGAGTGAATGACTTTTGCCAAGGTGCTGACTGTAGTCCAAGTCTAGGAGATTTACCTGCTGATACGTCCTATTTTGACCAATCTCAAAGCTTAAATACGATGGGTTCCGGTGAATTTCTCACCAGTCTTATGTATCTGTCTGAGTCGGAATTACTCGCTGCTGGCTATGACTTGAATCGCTTTGATGGTGAACATACGATCGCGTTCAAGTTCGATAAATCGGGGATTTGCGATCGCGGTTACTGTACGTCAGTCCCTGAACCCTCTGCTGGCTTGGGTTTAGCCGCCCTCGGCTTAATGGTTGGCGTTAGTCAACTGCGTAAGCGTTACTCAGCTTGAAAATCAGGCGTCGTAAAGGTTAAAGCTATTGGCAGATGACGTGCGATCGCGAAGCGTGTCCGCCGGACGTATCGCGACTTCACCCCTGTCTTAAATGCACAACATTTTACCTCTGTCAATAGCTAGCTACAGTTGGGAGCAATTTTTATGGCAACCTCAAGACGGATTCAAACCTTATCTATCGCTATAATTGAAGGAGTTAGTGCCGGACTCAATACAGTCAGTATTCCGCACCTCACACCAACTATTTTCAGTTCAAGCACACCGTTTAATTTTCAACGTGAGACGGAACAGACAGCCAATCAACCCGCTCGGAATATTTGCCCATCTCGCCCGACTCTCCCCTGTGCAGAAAGACCCCGATAGATAAGAAGGGAACAGGAAACAGGAACGGTGAAGGACAAACTATTACAGAATGAAACCCAATTTTCTGTATTTTTTACTACATTTTTGCCTGAATTTTATCGGGGTTGCCCAAGCTGGCGATTAACCTTGTAAAGATTTGTTACAAAATCCTGACTATTGGCATAAAGGGAAGGAATAAACCCAGAGTAATAATTAGAAACTCAATTCACTGTCAACCAACCCAGGAAACTTATGTGGGACATCATTTTCAGCGGATTAATCCTCTTTTACCTAGTCATGCTGTCGCTTTTATTCACGCGATGGCTAGGCTTTTTACAACGTGAGGAAAACCTCTCTCCCAAAACCAAATTTCACTCGCTCATGTTCTTACTCATCGCCGCTCTTCTTTGGCCCCTAGTCGTACCCATATCCTACCTAGAACTATTAGAACGCCAAGAACAGCTTCAGAATTTTTGAGCAACCGGAGTATCACCTCTATTTTCGACATTTCCTTTCGTTAATGTTGGACAAGATCCTAGACGTGCGATTACAAGTCTCACCATTAATTATTCGCCCCCAAATTGTTGGCGCAATTCGGCTATTTCTGTATCCTCTAACTTGCGAAATAGAGGAGGCGGAACCTCAAAAGAACGACCGGCTTTCAAGGCATTAAAATCCACCGCCTGAGTTAATTTTTGCGTTCTTTCTGTTTCCGATAACTGCAACGCATCAAAGAGTTTCTCCGCTGTAAAGGGAATAAACGGATTCGACGCGATCGCATAAAGCCGAATCAGATTAATACAGGTGCGAATTACCAACGCAGCTTCTTCCTTGTCTTGCTTAAACAGCGCCCAGGGTGCGCGTTCGTCAATATATTGATTCCCCACTGTCCACAGCGCACATAAGGTTTCAGCCGCTTTGCGAAACTCCAGATTTTGCAAACATCCACTCAGTTTTGCGGTCAAACTTTCACAACTTTCCTGCAACCGTTGTTCCGCCTCTCCCGGCGTTCCCCCTTCCGGAATGACTCCTTTAAACCGACTATTGGCAAATTTGAGTATCCGGTTGACAAAATTACCCAAATTATCTGCCAAATCCTTGTTTATCTTAATTTGAAATAACTCCCAGGTAAAAGCCGAATCAGCCGACTCTGGAGACATAGCAATTAACGCATAGCGCCAGTAATCAGCGGGTACAATTTCTAAGGCTTGGTCAGAAAAGATGCCACGTTTGGAACTGGTGGAGAATTTACCGCCATAATAGGTTAACCAATTAAAGCCCTTAATATTATCCGCCATTGTCCAAGATTCCCGCGTTCCCAGAATCATCGCGGGCCACATAATTGTATGGAAGGGCAAATTATCTTTTGCCATAAATTGCAGATGGCGAATATCCTGGGCATCATACCACCACGGCTTCCAATCATCCGCTTCAGCTTGTTGACTTGCCCATGCTTTGGTAGCAGAAATATAGCCAATGGGAGCATCAAACCAGACATAAAATACTTTACCCTCAAATCCCGGACGGGGTACAGGCACACCCCAACTCAAATCGCGGGTAATGCAACGGTCTTGTAATCCTTCATTTAACCATTTCAGGGCAATGGATCTAGTCAGAGTCGTCCACTCTTGCTGTTTATCCACCCAGGAACGCACTTCATCACTCAGGGTAGTCAACTTTAAGAATAAATGTTTAGTGGTGCGAACTTCTAGATTTGTACTGCCTGATACAGCAGAACGGGGTTCAATTAGATCCGTGGGATCTAGCACTGAGGTACAATTCTCACACTGATCCCCTCTGGCGCGATCGTATCCACAATGGGGACAAGTGCCAACAATATATCGGTCGGGTAAAAAACGATTATCTTCATGAGAATAAACCTGGCGAATTTCTCGTTCTTCCATGAAGCCATTTTCATCAAGGCGTTGATAAAAATGCTGAGTTAACTCATGGTGATCGGGCGAAGAGGTGCGACCAAAATAATCGAAAGAAAGTCCAAACCCGCGATAGATTTCGGCTTGCCGTTCGTGTTGTTTTTGACAGTAAGTCGTGACATCTAATCCGGCTTCCAATGCGGCTAATTCCGCTGGTGTACCATGTTCATCTGTGGCACATATAAACAGAACCGATTCGCCTTCCTGTCGCAGGAAACGGCTATAGACATCAGCCGGAAGCATAGAACCGACTAAATTTCCCAGGTGTTTAATCCCATTGATATAGGGTAACGCACTTGTAATCAGATACCGCATAAATTTTACGTAGGGTGTGTTAAATAGTACAGCGTTTGTAGTAAGCGCTTAAGCGCTTACTACGAACCCAGCTTAAGTCAGTAATATTTACCTTAAGACTATTGTGCGTCAAGTTATGCCAGATGTCTTCACAATCCCATCTTCAAGATAAGTTACTCGGTCAGCGACATCCAGGATGCGGGGATCATGGGTGACCATCAGTACTGTACACCCTTCCTCCTTTGCCAACCGCCGCAATAGTTCAATTACTCGATGTCCACTGGTTGAATCCAGGGCTGCCGTGGGTTCATCTGCCATGATAATCTGAGGATGACCGGCTAAGGAACGTGCGATCGCGACTCGTTGCTTCTGTCCCCCCGACAAGTTAGCAGGGCGTTGATTGGCGTGCATCTCTAATCCAACGTGTTCTAGCAACTCCTGTGCCTGATGTCGCGCTTTAGTCCCCCGAATCCCTTTAATATTCAGCACCACTTCTATATTCTCCGCTGCCGTTAGCGCCGGAAACAGGTTAAAATGCTGGAAAATGAAGCCAATATTGTTTCGCCGAAAGCGAGCTAGTTTAGCGCCGGACATTTTGGTGATCTCTTCTCCGAGTAGGTATACCTTGCCCAATGAAGGCGTCAGTAGTCCCGCCAGAATAGAGAGGAACGTCGTTTTCCCCGAACCCGATGGTCCCATCAGGATTTGAATATTGCCGCGCTGAATTTGCCAGTCAATCCCCTTCAACACTTGATAGCGCTGATTGCCTGACTTATATTCCATCGTTACCTTTTCCGCAATGATAGTATCCCATTGCTTCGGTTTGCGATCGCTTGAGCGCCGATCAAGCTGGTTTCGGCTTTTTATAGACACAACCACATTGATATAAGCGACAATCAGGGTCTATCTGTAAAGAAATATAACATAAATAGCCCAAGTTAAACTCTCTTCAGATAAAGAGCCATGATCTGGATGATAACGAATTCTGACCGTTCAAATCCGTGGCTAAGTGATACTTGTGAGACTGTCAGGGAAGTTTCGATTAAGCTTGACGAGTCGGTTGAATCTGATTAAAGTCGGTTATCATGCTATCAAGAGTATATTAAGTTAGATTGCCGAGCCCAGTGAATTGCCCTATACCAAACTCTTGTGGGTGGTGTGACCGCTGAAGTTAAAGGTGAGATGGTTAGCCCAAAAAGAGTGAGTGCGATCGCACCTTGGCAAATGTGTTAGATCCTATATATATAGACCTGGCAATGCTCAAGCATTATTAAACGTCCCTTTGAAACCCACCCTCTGCTGGGTTAACGAATCAGCCATGAACAGAGTACATCTTTTAACCGCCGCTGTTACCGGATTTTGGCTTTGGGTGTTCAGCCTTGGCACCTCCTCTGAAGTCCTAGTTCTGGCGCAGCCGATTACCCCAGCAGACGGTACAGGGACAATTATCACACCGGATGGGAACCGCATCGATATTTCCGGTGGGAGTCTGTCTGGGGATGGCAAAAACCTTTTCCACAGTTTCCAGCAGTTTGGCTTAAATCCCAACCAAATCGCCAACTTTTTAGCCAATCCTAATTTAAACAATATCCTCAGTCGCGTCACAGGTGGTGACGCCTCTGTGATTAACGGGTTAATTCAGGTAACAGGCGGCAATCCTAACTTATATTTAATGAATCCAGCTGGGATTATTTTTGGTTCAAATGCCCAATTAAACGTCCCCAGTGACTTTATCGCCACCACCGCCGACGCTATTGGATTTGGCGATGGCAATTGGTTTAATGCTATGGGTGGGAATGATTATCACAACTTAGTCGGAACCCCCAACCAATTTGCCTTTGATGGAACAGAGGCGGGAAGTATTGTTAATGCAGGGGATTTAGCCGTATCAGAAGGGAAA
>NZ_JAVKBY010000155.1:0-70728 GCF_040222985.1 Coleofasciculus sp. F4-SAH-05 | reverse complement strand
CAGGGGCGAGTCGATATAGGTTAATTCTTACACCCAACATTGATGCAGCGACTCGCCCCTACAACCGATATTATCCCAATAATCTTGACAATCACGACAGAAAACCCGAAACCGTTGATGTTCTCGTAGGGGCGAAGAGCCTGATTCAATTAACATCACCCAACCCTTAATGGTATCGGGTCGCCCTCCGTCAGGTATTGGTAATGATCTGACATCGTATACATAAAAACAATGGTAGGGGCGAAGAGCCGGATTCAATTAACATCACCTAACCTTTAATTTTATCGGGTCGCCCCTACAGTCCTGATCAATTTCAATTAATCGCTGATTCCGGAATGGATACGATTTTTGATTTTCAAGTCGGTGCAGATGTATTGGGTTTGGCATCGGGTTTAACCTTCAGTCAACTGCTGCTCACCCAAGCTGAAGACAATACCTTGATTTCTGTTAAGAACAGTGGCGAAGTCTTGGCGACTCTAATTGGAATTCAAGTCAGTCAAATTAGTCAGGGTGATTTTGTCGTGTATATTTAGCTACTTTGTGTTACGTCCATCTGTACTCAAGTTGGTTGAGGAGATGTCACGGAACTTCCCACTAAAGGCAATCGCAGGGTGAAGATACTGCCAACGCCTAATTCACTCTGTACCTGCAAACTACCGTGGTGTGACTGCGCGATCGCAGCCGCAATAGCCAACCCTAATCCCGAACCCCCCGTATGACGAGAGCGATCGCTATTCACTCGATAGAAGCGATCAAAAATCTGTCCTTGGTCTTCTGGGGTAATGCCAATCCCTGTATCTTTAACTTGGATCATCCCATAATGATCACCCTTGTCTAAAATAACCGTTACGTTTCCCCCAACTGGAGTGTATTGGATAGCATTAATAATTAAATTAGACACTAAGCGATAAAGCTGTTCCTCATCCCCGATCACCTCTAGAGGAATTCCCACTCGTACCTCAGAACTCAGCGTGATCTGAGAAGCAACAGCTAAGGCGGCTAATTCCTCAACTAAATCGCTCACTAAGTCATTCAGACAGCACCTCTGACGTAGTACAGGTGCAGGTTGCCGATCCAGGCGAGACAACAATAGCAAATCCGCAACCAACTGACTCAGCCGCCGATTCTGTCGTTCAACAATTTCCAGGGTGTTTCGTGCCTCTTTTTCATCTAAACTGGGCATCAACAAAGCCGATTCTACCGTCGCCAGTGTCGCGGCGACAGGGGTTCGCAACTCGTGAGCCGCATCAGCAGTAAATTGTTGGATTTGCTGGTAAGATTGGTAAATCGGTTGCATGGCTAACCCCGCTAACCCCCAACTGGCAACGCCAACAAGAATCATGGCGATTGGCAACCCCAATCCCAAAATTAATTTCACTGTACTCATGTAGTCGTTGATGTCTTGCACAGAACGCCCTACCTGTAAGTAGCCCCAATCCTGCTGATCCTGGGTATGTAGGGATAGGGAAATTTGCTCATAGGTGTTGCCCTCTTCATCTGATACAGTGTGCCAAGAGTCCTGGTTGAACACGAGGGGTAATCCGGCTGGATCAGCCCCCGCGATCGCTACCAAACTGCCTGACTGATCAAATAGCTGGATGTAGTAGTCTCCTTGATTAACAGCACTGAGCCTGTGGCGTTCACCATTCACCCGTGCTGGAGAGCAGTTTATCTCCACTAGACAAAGATTCGGTAAAATATCCCGAACCCTTGGCTCCACTTGTCCAGGCTGCTTGAGTTTTGATTCTAGGCTGTCATGGAGTGTCCCGGCTACAGATTTTAACTCCCGCTCTAAAGTGATTAAATGAGCATGAGCGATCGCTTCATAAACGCCAAACCCCAACAGGCTCAAAATGACACCCATGACGAAGGCATAGGAGAGTGCCAATTTTTGACGAGTCTGGCTAAATAGCTTATTTTGACGCATCGTTGCTCAAATTAAGACGGTATCCTATACCATGTACCGTTTCAATCGGAATCGCGCAGCCGATTGATTCAAGTTTGCGGCGCAGCAAGCGTATTTGTGCCGCCACGACATTACTCATCGGTTCTGCACTCACCTCCCAGAGCTGATTGCGAATTTGGTCACTAGTTACCACTTGATTGGGATGCCTCATGAAATACTCTAGAAGCTGGTACTCCTTATTAGTCAGCTGCACCTCCTGTTTTTCTCCCTTCGCCGCGACACGATAAACTGTTCGAGTACCGCAGTCGAGCGTCAGGCTTCCCACTTGAAGTTGTTGGGGTTGGAGTTGAGGCGATCGCCGCTGCAGTGCCCTAACTCTGGCTAGCAGCTCTGCCATTCTAAACGGCTTGACTAAATAGTCATCTGCTCCCGCATCCAACCCCGCCACCCGGTCTTCCAAGCGGTCTTTTGCGGTTAGCATCAAAACGGGCAAGGAACTTTTGTTCGCACGCAGCCGACGCAGTAGTTCTAGTCCCGATAGTCCGGGTAGTAACCAGTCTAAAATAGCCAGCGTATACTGCATTTCCTGGTCTTCTAAATAGCCCCAAGCTTCAGTACCGTCAACAACCCAATCAACCACGTACTTTTCTAGACTTAACGCTCGCTTAATGGCAGCCCCCAAGTCTGGCTCATCTTCAACTAGCAACACTCTCATAGATTTAACCCGTAAACGCTTAGGTTCAAGACTATCAGTCCTATAACGGTGAAATTAGACCCGAACACCATCAATGAATTAAGTGTGTGCGATCGCGTTTCCACAACGCTCTTGGGTGTTACGATTGAGGTTATGCAAGAATAAAGACTAAAACTTAAAATTAATTCCGAAGCCTCTGTAACGATTTAAGTCTACCTGATACTATGAACTACCTGCTTGCTGTCCTGAAAAATCGCATTGAAGCCGAAGAAGCTTACACAGTTCTGGAAAAAAGAGGCTTGCCGATGAATCAAGTCACGATTCTGGGTAAAGGCTATCAAAGTGCTGATGAGTTTGGCTTGATTGACCCGAATCTGCAAGCAATTAAGCAAGTTAAGCAACTCGCCTACTGGTTGCTCCCTTTTGGTTTTGCGGCTGGATATGCCTTTAACCTACTCACGGCGATCGAAATTCTACCTATAAGTCCCATAGGGAATCATATCATTGGCGGTATCTTCGGTGCGATCGCGGCAGCAATGGGCAGCTTTTTTGTTGGTGGCGGAGTTGGCATTGCCTTGGGTAGTGGTGACGCACTCCCCTACCGCAATCGTCTCAATCAGGGGAAATATATAATTGTTGTTAAAGGTTCAGAGGACTTAATTCGCCAAGCTACCCCGCTACTGAAGCGATTTGAGCCGGAAACGATTCAAGGATATACCGAGTGACAGGGTTTATCGGCTATCTAAAATCTCAAGTTCAAATTAGATAGGATGTTTCTAATCTAGGGGTAGTTCCCCTCCCATCTGAGTAGGGGTTTGGTAACCAAACCCCTACTGGATTCAGGCAATTTTCCCAACTGGAGAACCCGGGATGGAAATGGGACACATTATGTACGAGAAGCTAGTGCAGCGGGCATAAAAATACAAGAGCCGCTTCGTAGATACGATGAAGCAGGGGGAGCAGAGGGAGCAGGGGAAGCGGGGGGAGATATTAGCTGTTCAGTTATTTCTGCCTTCTTGCACTAGCAACCTGCCAATCAATGAAACCTAGTTAAGAGTCAGTCTTTCTCATAAAAGTTTTACGGCTTTAATAATCGCATCGGGTCGATCCACCCAGACAAAATGACCACTGTTTTCAACCGGAATTTGCACGCAATTGGTTGAAAGTTTAGCTAACTCATCGTGGATGCGATCGCGTAATCGATTGGCGGCTTTCAATGGCATCAAAACGGTTAGAAGTGAAGGGATGAAAAATGAAGAGGCTTTAAGACTAACAATCGGCAGATCTTTAAGATTAATAGCGCAGCGGACTTGGCGACCACTTGTATCTAAACTCAAGATTTCTCGGGTCATCGTTACCCAGTGTTTGGGGCGACAGAAAGAGCGTTTTACCGCTTGACGGGAATCCAGGGAAAACTGACGTAATTTTGGTTTGATTAATTCAAATACGCCAATTATATTTAGCAGACGAATGATGCCCAATGTTGCTCCCAGAACGGATAGGATAAAGCCTGACGCAAAGAACAATTGTAATCCGCGCAGGATTAGGGGCATTTTTAACATCGCTGATTCATGTAACCCGTCAGTCATGACTAATCCTACAACTTTTTCAGGGTAGCGATGGGCGTAAAGACGCATATTGTAACTGCCAAAGGAGTTGCCCACTAAAATATAAGGAGGTTCTAAACCCGCCAGGGTCAACATCTGGTCAAGTTCGGTGACAATTTGATTACTGGTGCGAGGATGAGGGCTGTGATCGCTCCAGCCAAAACCCGCACGATCATAAATACAAACCCGCGCAAGTTGCGCCAATTCATCCACCAAAAAATAGCCCTCAACTCCGCCCAAACTATGATCGAGTACAACGGTTGGAGATCCGGTGCCTGCTGTAACGTAATGCAAGCAGAAACCGCCCACATCCACCCGTTGACCCGGTGGTGGTGTACGATCTTCTCGCCAGCAGGCGATCGCTTGATACAAGGTTGTAGCCGTTAGGATTAAAACTCGCAGGGAAAACAGCGACATAGGAGTAAGTAGGTAGGGACAATAAAAGTTAACGGTGGAGATCGTCATTTGTCCTTTGTCATTCGTCCTTTGTAAGGGTTTGAGGATTATTTACAAACCTTAATATAGTTGAGTTTATTTCCACCAACCTACTTAAGTCAGAGTAGGATAGAGTACTCAGTTCGGTTCATCGGCTAGTTTCTATTCCCAAACAAATAACTTTAGCAATTTTTTCAGAGATGAAATATAATAACAAACTTATGCATAATTTATAACTCATCATTACTCATGCTGCCACGAGAGGACTTACTCAAAGGCGTCGAAAATCGTGATCCTGTTGCCCGTGTAATTGATCAAGCGGAACAAGCCATCAAAACCTGGGAAGTGGTGTTGAGCGATTTCCTCTCACCGCCTGTACTGGTGGAAATTCAGCAGCAGTTTTCTCGGTTGACAGAGGTACAACTTTTGCCATGGGGAGGATATCCTCAAGCTGAACGTCAACGGCTGGGGATCACCCGTGAAGAATTGCCTCTGGATCAGTCTCAGGTTGAGGTAGCGGCGTTAGATATTGAGGGCAATTTTCTCTTTGATCCAGCCACGCATCGGGATTTCTTGGGCGCGATTCTGGGAACAGGGATTGTTCGAGAGAAAGTTGGCGATATTATTGTCTTAGGAGAACGCGGCGCTCAAGTGATTGTGATTCCAGATATTGTCGAGTTTCTGGAGATGCACCTGACTCAAGTGCGTTCGGTGCCGGTGAAAACTCGACCGATTGAGTTGAGTCAACTCAAGATTCGAGAACCCAAGAAGAAAGAAATGACGACAGTCGAAGCATCGATGCGCCTAGATGCGATCGCGTCAGCCGGATTTGGCACATCCCGCAGTAAGATGGCAGATTTGATTGGGGCGGGTGATGTGCGGGTAAACTGGAAAGAGGTGAGCCAGTCGAGTTACTCGGTTAAACCGGGCGACTTAATCGCGATTCGGGGTAAAGGCCGCTTGCAAGTTGGAGATGTTGCCATAACCAAAAAAGAGCGTTACCGTATCCAGTTAACCCGATTTATTTAACCATTTTCCAGCAGCATTAGATGACAGACTCAGTAAGCCATCAGCAGGAGGAACTTCCCGTCGAGATGCAATCATCTAAACTCAAGCCGAGCTTTTCTTGGCAAGGGATATTTTCTTTGCTGATGTTTTTTTATATGTATCTGCCGATTTTGGTCTTGACATTTTATAGCTTTAATCAGTCAGCCTATAGTGCCAAGTGGCAGGGATTTACGTTGGAGTGGTACATTAAGCTATTTAGTGATGTACGGGTGCTGAAGTCGTTGCAAAATAGCTTGACGGTTGCTTTTGTGGCTGTGGTTATTTCCGCTGTGATTGGCACGTTGATGGCGGTGGGGTTGGTGCGTTATCAATTTATGGGGAAGGGGTTATATCGTGGGGTATCCTACTTACCGTTGATTATTCCCGATATCGCCATGGCAGTGGCGACTCTGGTGTTTCTGGCGGTGATTGGCACGCCATTAAGTTTGTGGACAATTGTGGCGGCGCATGTGGTATTCTGTCTGGCATACATTGCTTTTGTCGTCTCTTCGCGCATTTCTAGTCTTGATCCGTATTTGGAAGAAGCAGCACTCGATTTAGGCGCAACCCCGTTTCAAGCGTTTATGCAAGTGTTATTGCCAGAATTGATGCCTGCCATAATTGCGGGGTGCTTAATTTCCTTTGTTCTCAGTATGGATGATTTCCTGATTGCTAGCTTTACGGCTGGAACCGGATCGACAACTCTACCGATGGAAATTTTTAGCCGCATTCGTACTGGAGTTAAACCAGATATTAATGCCTTGAGTGTAATTTTGATTGGCGCATCTGGGGCAATTGCCTTTGTGGGTGAGTGGCTGCGCTATCAAGGGGAAAAGAAGCGATTGAGGTAGGGATTCGTCATTGGTCATTGGTCATTGGTCATTGGTCATTGGTCATTGGTCAAAGAATAGTAAACGTTAAATTATAAAAAAATATAGGCTAGTTGTCAAACAATAAGACTATATTCCCCAGACTCGGTTAAATGCATTAAAATTTGTAAATATAGAGAAATAGGATATAGCGTTTAAAATTGTCCGACGAAGCTGGAAATAAGGAGGGGAGAAGTGGAACCTACCATAAACTGTGCTGAAGCCTGCGTCAATGGTTGTGTATTGGGTGATAAATGTCCCCACAAGGAGTATGCGGCTAAAGCCTCAACATTTATCAATGAGACGTCACTGGATAAAATGTATGAGATAGCTGAGGAGGCGCGACGGAAGAAAATGATGGAACCTCCCAAGTGGGTGATCCCTGATTTTCCGGAGTAGTTGAGTCGGAAGCGAAGACAGCGCTCACTACGAACGTTGAAATTGGAGTGAACTGAGGGGAGTCAGAAGCGAAGACAGCGCTCACTACGAACAGCGCGATCGCACTTTCTGTTGCCTTAACCCAAAATCGCCCCAACTGTGGCACTCTGAGAGAATAGAGAACATACAGATAGTCTGGTTACAGAAATTATCCCGATAGGTTATGCAAACACTTCCAACCCCTCAAACTGCCCCCAAACCCCCAGCCTTAGATACCGTTATCCACCGTCGCCAAACCCGCCCGGTATCCGTCGGGAATGTCACCATTGGTGGCGGACATCCGGTGGTGGTGCAGTCGATGATTAATGAAGATACCTTAGATCTTGAGGGTTCCGTGGCGGGGATTCGCCGCCTGCATGAAATTGGCTGTGAGATAGTCCGAGTCACGGTTCCCAGTATGGCGCACGCTAAAGCCCTCGCCCAAATCAAGGAGAAACTGATTCAGACGTACCAAGAGGTTCCCTTGGTGGCTGATGTTCACCACAACGGGATGAAAATAGCCCTAGAAGTCGCCAAGCATGTGGATAAAGTGCGGATTAATCCAGGGTTATATGTGTTCGAGAAACCAAAGAGCGATCGCACCGAGTATACTCAAGCTGAATTTGAACAAATTGGCGCAAAGATTAAAGAAACCTTAGCACCTCTCGTCATTTCCCTACGCGACCAAGGGAAAGCCATGCGAATCGGGGTGAATCACGGTTCCCTGGCTGAACGGATGCTATTTACCTACGGCGATACCCCGGAAGGGATGGTGGAATCGGCGCTGGAATTTATCCGAATCTGTGAATCCCTCGACTTCCGCAATTTGGTGATTTCCCTGAAAGCTTCCCGTGTTCCCGTCATGCTGGCGGCGTATCGGTTGATGGTACGACGTATGGATGAGTTGGGAATGGATTACCCCTTGCATCTCGGTGTTACAGAAGCCGGTGATGGGGAATATGGACGGATTAAATCTACAGCGGGTATTGGTACGCTATTAGCCGAAGGAATTGGGGATACAATTCGCGTTTCCCTGACGGAAGCGCCAGAAAAAGAAATCCCAGTTTGCTATAGCATTCTCCAGGCTTTGGGACTGCGGAAAACCATGGTAGAATACGTCGCCTGTCCGTCCTGCGGTCGTACATTGTTTAATTTAGAAGACGTACTGCACGAAGTTCGGGAAGCGACGAAACACCTGACGGGTTTAGATATTGCCGTGATGGGTTGTATTGTCAATGGTCCGGGGGAGATGGCAGATGCGGATTATGGCTATGTAGGTAAGCAACCGGGTTATATTTCCCTGTATCGGGGACGCGAAGAGATTAAGAAGGTGCCGGAAGATCAGGGAGTGGAGGAGTTAATTAATTTGATTAAAGCGGATGATCGTTGGATCGATCCCTAAGTTAGTCGGGGTACAATATATCGTACCCCTAAAATTGCATCAATCTAAGGTAGAGGGCAGAAGGCTCCAAGGCAGAAGGGAAGAAATAAGGTTGCCAGAGAAAAGGAAATGATGACTGTTTCGCCGGACATGATATCAATTGATCAATGACCAATAAGCTGTTCGGCATTTAAACCTTAATATCAATAATGGCACAATCCTTGTAGTGCGTTAAGCGAAGCCATGCCGCAGGCTTTGCATCTTGCTCGCTACTAATACCCAATTTAAATGCATTACAGCTTAATGTGCCAGATGAACAGGAGTATCTAGAAACCTTTCTTCAACCGATTAGAAAATGCAAAGACTATCGCCCAAAGTTTGGTCAGGGAAACTCAAATAAAGGTTTCTCAGTTCAAGAATTTAAAGTCCTCTACGGGGCTGATTCGTTTTATTCTTGGGTTGGTTTAGATACTTGACAATGGCTTAGGTGAAGTGACTCAACCCTCTAATGGTATTGTATTTGAGGTGAGACAGGGATATAAGAGCAAAGATAGCAAGCGTCAGAATGCTGACATAGACAATGCTACAGTGGCTTGGGCAAATGATTATCTGCCTGTCTTTGCCATATTTTCAGCACAGATAGATTCAGATATTGTGTTGAGATATCGGAATAACCGTTGTGGAATTCTGATTGGCACAATGAATGGTGATTCCAAAATCTCACTCTATGCCTTTTGTGAACAGGTGCTAGGATATGATCTGGCAGATTTTTTTCAGAGGAAATCGGATGATATTAAGCATGAGATCCATGAGGTTCTGGAAATATTGCTGAGTGCTGAATAATGGCTATTAAGGTTAAGCAAAGGTCAGATTACACCTTTAAATACAACCAAAAACTGGGAAGGCATGGATGGTTACGACTCACCCCTGCTTACTCAGTCAAATTAGTGTCAGAGATTATTCACAAGATTCCCCCTGAATCATTGATTCTTGACCCTTTCTCTGGAACAGCTACAACGG
This sequence comes from Coleofasciculus sp. F4-SAH-05, assembly GCF_040222985.1. Lineage (NCBI taxonomy): Bacteria > Bacillati > Cyanobacteriota > Cyanophyceae > Coleofasciculales > Coleofasciculaceae > Coleofasciculus > Coleofasciculus sp. F4-SAH-05. The sequence goes on along the minus strand of NZ_JAVKBY010000155.1, from coordinate 61,352 downwards.
GTTTAGTTGCTGCTGAACAGGGATTACAAGCTCATTGTTTAGATATTAATAGATTTCTGATCTGGCTGGGTAATGCCAAATGCCGAAATTATTCGGTCTCGGAACTGGATGACTTGAATCAGAGGATTAAAACAACGATTCATCAATGCAAATTTTTAATCAACCAAGAGTGCTGGATTCCTAATATTTATAACATTACTCGCTGGTGGAGTACACATACATTAAAAATTATAGCAGCACTTCGGCAAGCCTTGGTCAGCGAATTTGGTGAACCGAAAGCGGGTGATATTTCTTCCTTGGCATGGGTCGCTTTTTGTCGTTTAGTGATTGAAACCTCTTCCGCCGCCTTTAATCATGTATCGATGTCGTTTTATGAGCAAGTGAGTCGGTATGAAATTGAACAGATTGAACAGCTTTACCAAGTGATTATTGAGACGATAGTTAATAGTATAAGTTACCCGTTAGCAGGCAAGGCAACTGTATTATATTCTGATTCACGGTACTCTGTATCCAATGACGTGAAGTATTCTCATGTTGTAACCTCACCACCTTATCCCAATCGGATGAGTTACATCCGTGAACTTCGTCCGTATATGTATTGGACAAAGTTTCTAGATACTGCCAAAGAAGCGGGTGAGATAGACTGGCAAGCTATTGGGGGAACGTGGGGTGTGGCGACGAGCAGATTACAGAATTGGGACTCTAATGGAATAGAATTGTCAGGTTCGCTGAACAGGATTGTTTCCCAAATACGGGAATCAGAAAATAAGAATGCTTGGCTTATGGCAAAATATGTCGATAAATATTTCTATGATATGCACTTACATTTTGATAATTTGCGTCACAACTTACAGGATAACGCAGTGCTTTCATACATTGTCGGTAATTCTTCGTTCTATGGGATTCTAGTTAATACGGAAAAACTTTTGGAAGACTCCTTAAAGCAACTAGGATATACCAACATTGGCAGTCAAGTTATTCGCAAGCGAAACAGCAAGAAAGAACTGTTTGAATACTGTGTTTATGCGACATGGAAAGAGAATATAAAATAGCCAGTCAAAAATTTACTCCGTGGCGAACCCATTAATTTTGAGTATTTGTTTGGAGGAGGGAAAAACGGGGGATAATTGGCAAAAAGAGGGTTTTAAAGGCAGATTTGGTATTATAACCTCATTTTTTTTAGCAATTTGTACAGTACACCGATTAACAAATTCTGGGTAATTGATCACCCACCAGCATATCAACAATCCGTTCTGCCCCAAACGCCGTTTGCAGCAATACTACGCCCGCAGGTGAATCAATCACTTCACCGACAATACAGGAATCCTTTCCGGCTGGGTGAGACTTCATCGCCGATAATACTGATTCAGCGTGCGATCGCGGTACAATAACTACCAGTTTCCCTTCATTGGCGAGATATAGCGGATCTAATCCTAATATTTCACAAACTCCATTCACCTCTTCCCGAATCGGAATCGATGCTTCATCTAAACGAATCCCCACCTCAGAACTTTGGGCAAATTCATTTAACACCGTTGCGACACCACCACGAGTTGCATCCCGCATCGCATGAATATCAGGACAAACCTCAAGAATGGCATCCACTAACCCATTTAACGGTTGACAATCGCTTTTTATATCCGTTGATAATGCCAATTCCCCACGGGCGATTAAAATAGCTGCGCCATGATCTCCCAATTTACCATTAATAATTACAGCATCACCGGGTTTAATCTGATGGGCGGAACTAGAAACATTGTCTCTAATTACGCCAATTCCGGCTGTATTAATAAATAGTTTATCCGCCGAACCCCGATGAACGACTTTGGTATCCCCCGTAACGATTTGCACCCCAGCAGCATCGGCGGCTGTTTTCATACTCAGAACGACTTGCCGTAAGGTTTCAACTGGAAGTCCTTCTTCCATGATCATGCTACAGGTTAAATAGAGAGGTTTTGCCCCACTAACCGCTAAATCATTGACCGTACCATTAATCGCTAATTCACCAATATTACTACCGGGAAAAAATAGGGGATCAACGACATAAGAATCAGTGGTAAACGCTAATCGATCCCCCTGACTGATGAGTTGGGCGAGGGGAATCGTGGCTTGATCTTCGAGTTGGGAGAGGATGGGGTTATCGAAACTGCCGACAAAAATATCATCAATTAAATCCCGCATCGCTTTACCCCCACTACCATGTGCGAGGGTGATGGCGGTATCTTTAACTTTATTAGGGCGGCGTCGGATTTGTTCGATTTTTTGGAAGAGAGGATTTTGATTATTTGTCATTTGTCATTTGTCATTTGTCATTTGTCATTTGTTATGTAGTCGGGGCGGGTGTAGGGTGAGGAGAGCGTAAGCGTAACGCACCATTTCAAAAGATAGTAGTGAAACCCGCCCCTACACAATTTTCCCTATCTTTCTCATCTCCCCCATCTCCCTCATCTTCCCCACCTCCTTTATGTGTGATGCTTACCTCCTTTACCCGGTTTATCGGAATGTAATTCACCGCCAACTGCCCAATTTTCGCGCTCAAATTCATCAATGTGAATTGTGACCCATTCGGGTTTCGTGCCTAAGGTGGAAACAAGGGTATCCGTGAGGGCTTTGGCAAGTTCACGTTTTTGATCAACAGAGTGACCTTTAGCAATCTGAACAGTGACAAATGGCATAACCGTTTATTCTCCAATCTAAAACTGTGTTTTAACAGCATTGTATGGGGGAAAACAGACTGATTTTGTAGTTTAATTATCGGTTTGGTGGATAAAGTTTGGGGGCTAAACCCACCTTGACAAATGTTCTCCCTCGACTGTTTTAACTCTCAAGAAACACGTTCTGATACAGGGGGTTGAGGAGAGGGTGACCTGATGCAATTGAGTAAAGGGCGACCCGATGTCATTGAGTGGAATGGTGTTGTTAATTTATGCAGGCGGGTCGCCCCTACAGGGGGTTAATTGATGCCGACGGCGGTTTTGGTGACTTTGGATAGGCGTCCATATTTGTAATAGGCAGCACAGGCTCCTTCTGAGGATACCATACAGGTTCCAATTGGGTTTTCTGGTGTACAAGCGGTACCAAAAACTTTACATTGCCAAGGTTTCATGACGCCTTTGAGGATTTCGCCACATTGACAGGCTTTGTGATCGGCAACTTGACGATTGGGAAGGGTAAATTTAACTTCGGCATCAAATTGGGCGTATTTTGAGCGAATTTTGAATCCGGAATTGGGAATATCACCGAGTCCTCGCCATTCAAATTTTTGCCGCACTTCAAAGACGGTATTCATGGCGTCTAAGGCGACACGATTTCCTTGGGGTTGGACGATGCGATCATATTGGTTTCCTACCTCACAGCGTCCTTGAATCAGTTGCTGCAAAATCATCCACAGGGATTGCAAAATATCCAAGGGTTCAAAACCGGAAACCACTAAGGGTTTTTGGTACTGTTGGGCAATAAATTGATAGGGTTCTGTACCAATAACCATGCTGACATGACCGGGACCAATAAAGGCATCGAGTTGTAAATCGGGATTGTCTAATAAGGCTTGTAAGGCGGGAATAACTAAAACGTGATTGCAGAACATACTGAAGTTTTGCAGTCCTTCAGCATCAGCCTGTAGGATAGTTAATGCGGTACTCGGGGCGGTGGTTTCAAAGCCAAGTCCGAAGAAAACTACCTCTTTATCGGGGTTGTCTTTAGCAATTTGCAGGCTATCTAGGGGAGAATACACCATACGAATATCCGCCCCAGTTGCTTTGGCTTGGAGGAGGCTTTTCTGGGAACCAGGAACCCGCATGGCGTCACCAAAGGTGGTGAGGATAACATTAGGATAATCCGCGATCGCGATCGCGTCATCTAAACGTCCCCTGGGCATGACACAGACGGGACAGCCGGGACCATGGATTAATTCGATGGTGTCGGGTAAGATTTCTTCTAGTCCATATTTAAAGATGGAATGGGTATGACCGCCACAGACTTCCATCACTTTTAGGGGTTGGGTTGAGGTTTTGCCTAATTGAGTGGTTAAGGTTTGGATTTCTCGCAGTAGGGCTTTGGCTTTTTGGGGATCGCGAAATTCGTCAACGTATTTCATAGTTTGTCATTTGTCATTTGTCATTTGTCATTTGTCATTTGTCATTTGTCATTCGTCATTTGTCATTTGTCATTCGGCTAAGGCGAGTTCTTGGAGTAGTTGTAAGGTTTCGGCGGCTTCTTGTTCGTCGAGGCGATTCATAGCGAAGCCGACATGAACTAATACCCAATTGTTAACACAAGCGTCAATGGGATGATTTTCATCAATAATACAGGCAATATTAACTTGGCGTTGGACGCCGCTAATATTAACCATGGCGAGTTGATGTTCTCTATCCGTTATTTCAGTAATTTGACCGGGAATGCCTAAACACATTTTTCTGTTGTCCTTTGTGGGTTGTTTGTTGTCCTGAGAAAGCATAGGTTTGAATTTGTAGTAGGGCTGGTTTTGTTGAAATGTTATACTTAGTTAGGGCGGGTTGTTTTTAAAGTTTATCTGTATGGAGGGCGTGTTTTGCGGACTGGTTATGGTTTGGGCGGGCGGGTTTTGTTGAATGGTTATCGGTAGGGTGGGCGGGTTTTGTTGAAAGGTTATCGGTAGGGAGGGCGGGTTTTGTTGAAAGGTTATCGGTAGGGAGGGCGGGTTTTGTTGAAAGGTTATCGGTGACATCTAATTGAGTCCCTAAACCCGCCCCTACAATTGTCCCTAAACCCGCCCCTACAATTGTCCCTAAACCCGCCCCTACAATTGTCCCTAAACCCGCCCCTACGTTTTGTTTCAATCTGCCCCTACGTTTTGTTTCAATCTGTCTCTACGTTTTGTTTCAATCTGCCCCTACGTTTTGTTTCAATCTCTCCCGATAACTGAGGGATTGTGCAGCGGCAATTACGGCTTGTCCTAAGGATAGTCCTCCATCATTGGGTGGAACTCGGCTGTGTGTCAATACTGTCATCCCCATCCTCTCTAAATTTTCCCTAACTTGGGTCAATAAAATCCTGTTTTGAAACACACCTCCGGTGAGGATCACTTGATTGCTGATTAAATCAGGACGTAACTGCTGAACCATATTCGCGATCGCGTCGGCTAATCCTTGGTGAAATTTGGCGGCAATGAGGGACTTTGACATAATAGTTTGCTGTAAATCGTCCAATAATGCAAGCCATAGGGGATAAGGGTCTAAAATTAATTCTGTTTCCTGATCTAGTTTGCCAATAGTAAAGGGATATGCCCCGACTTCTTTAACATAATTTAAACTATCTGGGGTAACCAGGGTTTCCATTTCAATCGCGGCTTGCCCTTCATAGCTACAGTCTGCCCGACAAATCCCCAACGCCGCCGCCACTGCATCAAATAATCGTCCAGCAGATGAGGCGAGGGGTGAGTTAATCCCTTTTTCCATAAGTTGATTCAGCAAGGGATGAGGTTTTTGATCCAGAAATTGAATCAGGTCTAAATCCCCATACTCTTGTTTTAACTTGTTCCAGTCCAATGCTGCCATTAAATGGGCGTAGGTATTGCGCCAAGGTTGATAAATTGCCTGTTCTCCGCCAATCATGGCGATGGGTTTAAATTTACCTAATCGTTTAAATCCCTGATAATCAGCTAAGAGGAATTCTCCCCCCCAAATTGTGCCATCTTCACCATAGCCTAATCCATCTAAGGCGATTCCTAATATGGGGGGAGTATTGAGTGGGATACAATTTTCTGCCATACAAGCGGCAATATGGGCATGATGATGTTGGATAGACTGTAAGGGGAGATTATTAGCGGTAGCGAGTTCTTGTCCGAGTTTCGTCGATAGGTATTCGGGATGTTTGTCTGTCGCGATCGCACTCGGTTTATGGTCAAATAAGTTTAGGTATAGATTTAGGGTATCCTGGTAAGCGTTAAAGGCGGCAGCATTCTCTAAGTCGCCTAAATGTTGAGATAAAATTGCTTGTCCGTCTCGCAATAAACAGACTGTATTTTTTAGTTCACTCCCCATCGCCAGAATCGGTGGACAAGGGTCAAATCCTGGGGGTAAAGGAATAGGTTTGGGGGCATATCCACGGGCGCGGCGTAGGGTTTGGGTGTGGATATGTCTTGCCATAGTTCGTCTGTAGGGGCGGGTTTCACAATTATCGTTTTTTGTCACCCTGATGTGACTAAACCCGCCCCCATCAAAGTTTTGAGGTTGTCGTTTAGAGGGAATAACTCGCACCACAGAATCATCGACACGATTGACAATATCACGGTTATGCAGCAGCAAATAATCAGCGATTTTGCTTAATTTTAAACGAGCGTCTTGATTATCGATACATTGCGGTTCATCGGAGAGATTCCCACTGGTTAAAATAATCGGATAATCCAGTCGTTGCATGACTAGATGGTGTAGGGGAGTATAGGGTAGCATAAACCCCAACGTTGTTTGTCCCGGTGCGACTGAATCCGCAATTTTTGCTGTAGAGACGTGCCATGGCACGTCTCTACAATTGTCGCGATTCGGGATAACATCAATTAAAACAATAGGTGCGGCGGGACTTTGTAATAATTCCTTTTCCTGAGCATTCAGAGTACAATACCGTTCAATCACCCCTAAATCTCGCGCCATCAACGCAAAGGGTTTATGATACCGTTGCTTACGCGATCGCAACTGTTGTACTGTGGTTTCATTGGTGGCATCGCAGGCTAAATGAATCCCACCTAATCCTTTAATCGCCACAATTTCCCCCTGTTTCAGCAAGGTACAAACAGTATCGATGGGGTTAGCTGTATCAATTTTTTCACCATTTGCCCGTTCTAACCATACCCTTGGACCACAAACGGGACAAGCGATCGGTTGGGCGTGGAAGCGGCGATTTTCGATATCGTGGTATTCCCTATCGCAATCGGGACACATCGCAAACTCTGCCATGCTAGTCTGTTTACGGTCATAGGGAATCGAGCGAATAATGCTTAGACGGGGACCACAATGGGTACAATTAGTAAACGGGTAATTGTACCAACGCGATCGCGAATCAAAGGTTTCGGCTTGACATTGGGGACAGGTGGCGGCGTCAGCAGGTATTTGAGTTTGAACAGTACTATTGACACTCTGGGTAATGGTAAAATCACAGAAAATGCGATCGCCTTGATAAAAAGTACGGTCAATCGATTCAATCTTGGCAAGGGGAGGGCAGTCTGTTTGTAAGCGTTGCACAAAATCTGCGATCGCGTCTGTTGTTCCTGATACGTAAATTAAGACGCCTTGACCATCATTACAGACTTCTCCGACTAGATTACACGCCTTTGCCAAACGATACACCGTTGGGCGAAATCCCACACCTTGTACTGTACCGCGCACGCGAATTTCTTCCTGGCTGATTGGGGATGGATGATTGTTGATTGCCATTCGCTTTTCTCCCCTAATATTTATGGGCGCAAGGATGGTGCCCCTACCAGGGTAATGTATCAATTTCAGCTTGCCAAGTCAGCCGTGGTTTTATAGCACTAGACACATTGATTAGGACAAGAGACGTTCCGCCGGAACGTCTCTACCAAATGATATGTCCTTTAAAGCAAATTTATCGTATTCTAAAACACTCGTTCACCGTAATCATACAATTAGGAAAAGCCAGGATATCAATCGACTGTTTCCATTTGAGAATTAACTGACGTTGGTAACCATCTAATTGAGGATCTCTAAAAACGTGGAGTTGCTGGGTTGTCAGATTAAACACCCAATAGTCAACAATACCTGCGGCGGCGTAAAGATTGGCTTTACTTCCTAAATCTCGATTGATTGTGGTATCAGCAATTTCGACAATCAGATAAACCTCCTCTGGGCGAGGATGATAGTCAGCATAAAAGTTAGCATTGGGATGGACGACGGCAATGTCAGGTTCTGGTTCTGAGTAGGTATCGAGTTGAATCGGATCTTGCAGTCGTACTAAGACTTGATCCCCCAGAAGCTTTTCCAAACATTTTTCAAGACGTTTACAAAGTGCGCTATGGGCAGGACCTTTGGGCATTTTCTGAATTATTTGTCCGGCGATGAGTTCAACTTTTTCATCCGCTGCTAAAATACCGACCTCTGCCATTCGATGGTAATCAGCCGTAGTAATCAGGCGAATATTGGTGAGTGGAAGGGGGGTTACGGTCATAGGTTGGATATCAGCTTAGAGCTTCATTTTATTATAAATTCTCAGTCATGAGTTAAAGTAGATTAAATGACTAATCGATCCATGTTGTGAATGTTAACACTTCGCCTCACTCAACAGGTTGAAAACCCACCCGACTCTTACCGAGTAGATGTTGTTCTAGACGACAAAGTAACGAGTCAGAGTACAAGAGTCTATTTTAAGTTCAACATCAACGAACAAGACCAAGAAAAAATCCGCTGGTATCTGGAAGACTTCCTTGAATACCCGCAAATCCCCGCGCCGACAATTGCAGCAACTATTGAACAGCAAATGGTAGCCATTGGGGGGGAACTGTTCGAGAAACTATTTCAAGCCAACGACGACACCCGCCAAATTTGGTCACAATTTCGCCACCGACTGAATCATACTCGTGTAGAAATTGTCACGGGTGTTACCGATGCGGCGGCTATTCCCTGGGAACTCATTCATAATCCTGATCATAATTTGCCATTGGTGTTACAGACGGGGGCGTTTGTCCGCACGCACCCTAATCCCCAACAGCCTCCCCAGCTTCCCGAAACAGACAGCAGTAAAATGCGGATTCTGCTGGTCATTTGTCGCCCCCAAGGTGGCAATGATGTACCATTTCGCTCTGTCGCCACCCAATTAATTCGGGGATTGACAGATAGCGCCCGTGAGATATTTCAACTCGATGTTTTGCGTCCCCCAACTTTTCAACGGTTGGAGGAAGTGCTGCGACAAGCCAAAGCCGAGGGAAAGCCTTATCATATCGTTCATTTTGATGGACATGGGGTGTATGAAGACCCCTATGCCAAGGATTCGGGAAAGCCAGCAAATCCGAAACGGATGCGGGGCTATTTATTATTTGAGAAACCTGACTATCAGAAGAATCGAGAACCAGTACATGGCAAGCGAATTGGTCAATTGCTAGCAGAGACAGAAGTCTCGTTGTTAGTTCTCAATGCTTGTCGTTCGGCTTACACAGAAGCACCCACTCAACCGGGTAAAACTCTGGCAGATAACCAGACAAGTGCTTATGGTTCCCTCGCGCAGGAGGTGATGAAAGCGGGAGTAGTGGGTGTGGTGGCAATGCGCTACAAAGTCTATGTGGTTACGGCTGCTGAATTTGTGGCTAAACTGTATGCGGCGCTTGCCCAAGGTCAAACCCTCGGTGAAGCTGTCACCCCAGGACGCCAGCAATTATACGACCAACCCCTGCGGGCAATTGCTTATGAGGCACAAACGCTACAAGATTGGTTAGTGCCAGTGGTATATGAGACTGTACCCAATGCGATTCGATTAACCTCTCCCCCAGCCTCTCTCTTGCAAGGAGAGGGAAGTCTAGCTTATCTGAGTAGTAGGGGACTTGATGGGCAATTGCCCAAACACCCAGAAGCGGGTTTTTTAGGACGCGATGAAACACTGCTAGGGATTGACCGCGCTTTCGATACCCAATCTATCGTTTTGCTACACGCTTATGCAGGGAGTGGCAAAACCTCCACGGTGGCTGAGTTTGGGCGCTGGTATCTTTTGACTGGCGGTGTGAAGGGATTGGTTTTGTTTACCTCCTTTGAGCGGTATCTGCCTTTAGCGCGAGTGCTGGATAAGATGGGTCAGGTGTTTGAACGTCAGTTAGAAGCGCTGGGAGTTCACTGGCTAACATTGAGTGATGAACAACGGCGGGATACCGCCCTGCAACTGTTGCAGCAAGTACCTGTACTGTGGATTTGGGATAATGTTGAGCCAGTCGCTGGCTTTCCTACGGGTACAGAGTCGGCGTGGAGTGGGGTTGAGCAACAAGAACTGGTAGATTTTTTACGAGAGGCGCAGCAAACAAAGGCAAAATTCTTGTTAACCTCCCGCCGGGATGAGCAAGGGTGGCTGGGTGATTTGCCGCACCGAATTACTATCCTACCAATGCCGATGCGGGAACGAGTGCAGTTAGCCAAGGCGGTGGCGAAGAAATACGGACATCAGCTAACGGAGGTGGAAGACTGGCGACCTTTGTTGCGATACAGTCACGGTAATCCGATGACTATTACTGTTGTGGTCGGTCAGGCGCTACGGAATGGGTTGAGAAGTAGAGAACAGATTGAAGATTTTGTCCTTCAGTTACGTTCTGGTGAGGCTGAAATTGATGATGATGAGCGTGAAGGGCGATCAAAATCTTTGGGAGCGTCGTTGAGTTACGGCTTTAGGAATGCTTTCACTGAGGAGGAAAGGCAGCAGTTAGCTTTACTGTACTTCTTCCAAGGATTTGTGAATGTGGGAGCTTTGTGTCTAATGGGTCTCCCTGAAGCAGAGTGGTGCGTGTCAACTGTGCGCGGCTTGACATTTGAGGCTGGTATAGCCTTACTGGATCGAGCTGTCGAAGTTGGTATGCTTATCAGGCTTGTTGAAAACTGGTATCGTATCCACCCAGTTCTACCATGGTACTTCAAGAAACTCTTCGACCAATACTATCTATCAGATGAGGGCAATAATCCTACATTAGCTTCCCATGCTTACGTCGAAGCAATAGGTGTGTTGGCGAACTACTCCAACAATCAATATGATGGAGGCAATCGCGATCTCGTGATCCTTCTGAATCTTGAGGAAGCCAACCTACTATACGCTCGAAAGCTAGCACAAGCCAATGGTTGGTGGCTGGCGCTGATGAAGATGGTGCAGGGTTTACGAACACTCTACGAACATACAGGTCGCCGATTAGAGTGGGCAAGGTTGGTGGAGGAGCTTATTCCACACTTCGTTGAGCCATCTACTGACGGCTCACTGCCTGGACGTGAAGAAGAATGGGCAATCATTACTGAGTATCGCGTGGAACTTGCCCGCGAAGGTCAGCAGTGGGAAGAGGCAGAGCGACTGCATCGCGCTAGAATGGAATGGGCGTGTCAACAGGCTTCTTCTGCTCTCGCTGCGCCTCCAGAGACGTTAAACAGTATAGATTGCAGGACTATTCGCACACTGAGCTGCTCGTTGCATGAACTGGGGCAAATTCTGCGAGAACAAGGTAAATCTGATTGTGTTACCGCTTACGAAAAAGCACTCGCCTTATTAGAGCGAATCGGCGACAAAGCTGGTGCTGCCGTCTGCTCCCTCAATCTGGGTCATGCCTACACACAAATACCTGCTATCCGTAACCTACACAAAGCAGAACAGTGGTATCAGCGCAGCCTAGAACTCCGCGATCAGCAGGATCGCTTGGGACGTAGCAAGTGTTTCAATGAGTTGGGGAGAGTTGCCCACGAACGCTTTCAAGAAGCTCAAACAACCAGCCAGCCAGATGAAAAATTGCGTCACCTTAATGAAGCCTTGCATTACTGCGCTCAGGCGCTTAATCTATTGCCCCAGAATGCCGTGAAAGATTTGGCGGTGGCGCATAATCAAATCGGTAACATTTGCAGAAGTGCGGGCGACTTAAATCGTGCCTTTTGGAACTATCGGGAGACCATTCGTTACGAAGAAGCGCAGAGAAATGTCTACGGTGCTGCCAACACCCGCTTCAATGTTGCCCTTGTCTTAACGCAAGCTAGTCGTTTCGATGAGGCATTGCGATACGCCCAAGCAGCTCTTTGTAACTTTCAAATCTTCGGCGATAGGGCAGCAGCGGATATACAAGATACAAAGCAGTTGATTACGTTGATTGAACAGTCTCTGAAACCTAGAGGAGGTTAAGCGGATAGCGTTCTTATACCAAAGTATTATTACTCTATTACTTGACAATAAATGACAAAACAAGGTTAAACATGACTACAGACAATTGGTTCGACGACTTACTCACAATTGGTGAACTACCACCGCAGGAAGCTGCTGCTAAATTACGGGAGGTAGGTGAGGATGAACTTGCCGATGCTCTAGAAGCTGCCCAATACAAAGTAACGGCAGATCCGACAAAGTTTGGTATTCTAGAAGATCTAAGGTTACGACCTCAACCCTGGTTGCACCCACATATTTTTGGATATTCAGTTCCTGAATTAAATAACGCAGAACTATCTATCCAATCAGCCAGCGATATTAATGCTGACCACACGCTACAGAATACCCCCATTCAAATCATACTCAAGCAGATGTATGTAGAAGCTTATCCTGGTGGCGGAACGCACCAAATATTATTTAATTTTGAGGCGACTCATCAACTCAAGGATCATGTAGAATCGCTGAACTTTCCAACGACTCAGCGAGTCCGTGAGAAATCAGTAGCCAATATAAATCAACCGATTTTTACAGCACTGAATGTAGGCGTCCAAGGTGTGGCATTTCGTTGTGCCGCTGTTAACGTCAAGAATGAAGAAGATGAACGTATACTTAAACGTCTAGAGTCTCCTTTATTTCAGCCAGGACTTACCTTATTTACAATGATTGCCAACCCAGCAATTGCCCTTTTCTCTGAGCTAGGTATTGCTTTCATCAACTCATTGGCTAATCACTACAAAAATTATACAGCTCAAAAGTTTGACCTGGGACTTGACTTTAGCAAAGACAGCAGCCGCGCACGCCTTGCCGAAGGTTACTATCTGGCTATACAAATTCCTGAATCTCTACAAACTAGCTGGGATTGGGAAGACTGGGTATACAATCCAACTAACGGTCAAATAGTCAGCCAATTCGACCCCACAGAGGTAATTCCCTACAACTACCTTGTATTCAGTGTCAGCCGCCACCAAGAAAAATAAAGGGTAATAATGCTGTCCAGTTACTGAGAAATAATTACGCGATCGCAATCAACTCTAACCTGACTAAATAGGACAAGAAATAATGGTAAATAGTCTCCAAGAACTGATTAACGAGCCAGAATTGACTCAAATTGATGACCCGGAGGAGAGATTCACAACCAGTGAGGTAAGCTGGAATCAATACGAAGCCCTCCTAGTAAAACTGGGAGACAACTCTCATTACCGCATCACCTATTTGGATGGAGTGTTAGAAATCGTGTCACCGTCTTTGAGACATGAAAAACTCAAAAAGCGTCTAGCCACTCTGATCGAGTTTTATTTGATAAAAAACCGAATCAAGCACACGCCAATGGGGAGTACCAGAGTCAAGAAGCAACTTAAAAAAGTGGGCGCTGAACCGGATGAATGTTATTGCATCGGAGAGGAAAAAGATATCCCAGATTTAGCGGTGGAAGTTATTCTTACCAGTGGGAGTATTGATAAGCTAGATATCTATCGACGCTTGGGAGTCACTGAGGTATGGCTCTGGAAAACGAATCGACTCAAACTTTACCATTTACGAGAGGAAACGCCATCTGTCTTTGAGGACACGTATGGGTATGAACAAACCGTAACCAGTGAATTATTGCCAGGATTAGATATAGCTTTGCTCGAACAGTGTGTTTTCATTTCTGACCAAATTGAAGCGATTGACGCTTTTGAACAAGGACTCAATGCTTAATGAATAAAAATGTTAACACCTGTCGCAACAACCCGCCAGGGATTCAAATCCCTGGCTAAAAGCTTAAGTCGTCTAAAGACGACTAAACACGAGTTTTAAGTAGTCGGACAAAAGTTTTGGGAATTGTATAAAGTTTTGTAAATGTGACTCTAATTGCCTTGAGGCAAAGGTTACAAGCATTTTTGGCTTTTGGGTACAGTGCTGTTTATTTATGTCCGACTACTTAGTCCACTTCAGTGGACTTAAGCTATAAGCCAAGAACTTGAGTTCTTGGCGGGTGACGGGGGGTTACTAATAATTATGATGCTGACAGATTTAAGAGGAATGGTTGTCGGTTGGGTTGACCCAGGAAACCCAACATCAAAGGTTAATGTTCTTACGGCAAACTTGGAAAAGCTAAGGTTCCCTGACTACGAACGAACTTAGATGGGTTTGTCGCCACGTTGCGTCTGTTTTGCGATTTGTGGATATTTCTAATACTCGAATTCCTTTACTCGGTAATGGATTCAGTAATTGCTGTAATTGTTGCCACGATTCAATCCGTTGATGTTCGACACCATACGTTAGACACAGTTGGGCAAAAGTGATATTTTGGGGGGTGGCAAAGAATTCTTCAAAGGGTGGCTCGAATTCAGAAATAGGTAACATCTCAAAAATACCACCGCCGTTATTGTTGATTAAGATGATGGTGATATGACCGATAAGTTTATTGTTGAGTAAAAAGCCATTGGTATCATGTAATAGGGCTAAGTCCCCCGTTAGCATGACTGTACTCTGATTCCGGTGAGCAATTCCTAATGCTGTGGATAAGGTGCCATCAATACCATTCGCACCGCGATTAAACCAGGGCTGAATTTCTGTATTCCCTGGCGACCAAAAGAATTCGACATCCCGCACGGGCATACTATTGGCAATAAATAAGGGTGTCCCTGTGGGTAAGGATTGAGAGAGTATCCAGGCGGCTTTTCCTTCAAATAATTGAGGCATTTCTGCCATTGTCTGATCAATTGCTTCCCTTACTTGCGTTTCTGCGTTACACCATTTTTTGAGGTAATATGGGTTTTGTTGTGATACAGTTTTTCCCTGTTTATCCATCGGGGCGGGTTTAGTTCCGTTATCGGTTTTGTGAACAACGTTATCTGTTAAACCCGCCCCTACAGTCTGATTTTGTGTCTTATTCGTGGTTAGCAATTGTACAATTTCTTCGATGGAAATCCGCAGATGTGTGGTTTTTCCATGCAGGGCATCTAAGTTATGATGACTGGGGTCAATAATCCAACGTTGGGGTTGATAAGTATTTAACCAAGCGCGTAGTTCTTTACTGGTGGGAAGTTCGCCAATTTGAATAACAATAGTCGGTGTAAGCTGTTGAGCGAGTCGGCGATTCCGCAGAATTAAATCGTAGGTGGAAATCAGATAAGGATTGAGGTGAGCATAGTTTCTCAGGGGTGAAAGCCCTTCCGCTAATACAGGAAAATGTAGGGCTTGGGAGAGTTGAGCAACAGCCTGACAATAGGCTTTGGGGTTTTGGGGTTGGGCTAAACCTGCAATAATTAAACCGCGATCGCACGCTTGCCAGTCTGAGTAGGGAATCGTTTGCACCAATGCAGGAGAGGGGGAATGCACAGATGGGGGAGTAATCCCGGCAAAGAAGTCATCCGCTGGGAATTGTGATTGTAACTCCGTGGCGTCGTCTTCCGGAATCGGTGCCAAAGGATCACGGAATGGGCAATTTAAATGAACAATACCTGGAACTGGAAAGCGCGATCGCTCCCAGGCGTGAATTACAGTTTGTCGCAGATATCTCAACATCCCGATTTCCAGAGAAGGCACGGCTAATTCCGTTTGCCAGTTGGGATAATTGCCATAGAGTTTTACTTGGTCAATGGTTTGCCCTGAATGACAATCGCGTAGTTCTGGGGGACGGTCTGCGGTTAAAATTAATAGAGGAATCCGGCTTTCTCGTGCTTCAATAATCGCGGGATAGAAATTCGCCCCAGCGGTTCCTGAGGTACAAACCAACGCCACAGGTAGCCCCGATTTTAGGGCCACTCCCAAGGCGAAAAACGCCGCCGAACGTTCATCGAGAATCGGAATTGCCTCAACCTGACTGTGTTGTGCAAAAGCAACAGTAAGCGGGGTGGAACGTGAACCGGGACATAAGACGGCAGTGGTTAATCCCAACCGCGTTAACGTTTCCACCAGTATAGAAGCCCAGACAGTATTGGTATTACGAAAGTCAATTAGCATCGCATCCCATACTATAGCAGAAGCCAAGTTCTGTAGGGGTACGACATGTCGTACCCCTACGATTCAGCGTCTGTGGGTCAATCCTAACTACAAACGAATCTCGGCTTTGACTAAATCATTACCTGCCCGTTCGAGATGGAACCCCACTTTTTCCGCCACCTTCTGCATCGGCACATTCTCTGCCAGAATATCAGCAGTAATCCGCGTCAGTTTCTCTTGGCGACCCACTTGAATAATGCGTTGCAGTAATTCCGTCCCTAATCCGCGACGCTGATAGGGGTCACTAATTAACATAGCGAATTCCGCTTCATTAATCCCATGCATCTTGCTCAATCGCGCCACGCCCAAGATTTGATGCTTTTTCGTCTCCGGATCTTTATAGTCTGCCACCAGCGCCATCTCCCGATCATAGTCGATAAAGCAGATGCGGGTTAATCGTTCATGGGCAATCCGCCGACTCAGCTTCATTAAGCTGAAGTAACGCAAATAGACACTTTCATCCGATAGCGTTTGGTGGAATTGCACGATTAAGGGTTCATCCTCTGGGCGAATCGGACGAATCTTCACGGGCGTACCATCATTAAGCTGCCATGGAGTGACATATTGCTGAGGATAGGGACAAACCGCAGTTTTGGGCAGTTGGTTTTCCTCAACGTCAACATCGTGGAGGATAATCCGGGCATCTAGGGCGATGAGTTGATCCGAAGACGCTTGTAGGGGATTGATATCAATTTCCTTGATCCAACGCTGTTCAATCACCAACTGACTAAAGCGAACCATAATCTGCTCAAGTTCGGCTAAATCAATGGCTTGACGCCCCCGTACTCCTTGGAGTGCCTTATAAATTTGCGTCTGTTCGATCATCCGTCGCGCTAGGGTGGTATTCAGAGGCGGTAGCGCGATCGCCCGATCCTTGAATATCTCCACTAACTGTCCCCCAGATCCAAACACTAACACCGGTCCAAACTGCGGATCAACGATGCTGCCGATAATCAGTTCATACGCACCATCCTGACGCACCATTTCCTGAACCGTAACCCCCAAGAAATGTTCAGCCCCAACTTTCTGTGTCACCGTGGATTTAATCGTGTTATACGCCCAGCGCACCGCATCTTCATCGGTGAGGTTTAACTGAACCCCACCTACATCAGTTTTATGGGTAATGGTTTCCGAGAAAAGTTTCAGCACCACTGGGTATCCCAGGGAATTTGCCCAATTCACCGCATTTTCTTCTGTTTTTGCCACCCCAGTATGCACAATCGGGATATTATAGGCAGCGAGCAGTTGTTTCGATTCCAACTCCGTCAGAATCGTTCGTCCCGCCTTGCGTGCCGTTTCAATCATCTGTTGCGCCAAAACGCGATCGGGTCCGGTTTCTTCGGATGATGGTAAAATCGGCGTTTCGTAGATCCCACTCAGGTTGTAGCTGTACTGCCACATTAAATTAAATAACCGCGCCGCATCATCAGGGTAGGGATAGGTGGGAATGCTGGCACGGTTGAGTAAGGTTTCCCCAGTTTTGGTTTCTGATCCTCCCATCCAACTAGCAAACACAGGTTTACCAGCTTTCTGGGCATAAGGTTTTAACTGTTCGGCAATTTGGGTGGGATCAGTCATGGCTTGGGGCGTGAGAATCACCAACAATCCATCACTATTGGGATCTTCAACCGCAATATCGAGGGCTTTGGTATAGCGATCGGGATCAGCATCACCGAGAATATCAATGGGGTTACCATGACTCCAATGGGGGGGCAGGATTTCGTTGAGGGCAGTTACCGTATCCTCAGAGAGTTCTGCCAATGCACCACCCGCGCTAATTAAGGCGTCTGTTGCTAACACCCCTGGTCCCCCGGCATTAGTAATAATGGTCAAGCGGGGTCCTTTGGGACGACGGGGCTGTTTCGCCCACACCTCTGCCATATCAAACAGTTCGGAGATAGTATTCACGCGCACCACCCCACAACGGCGGAAGGCAGCATCCAGGACATCATCGCTTCCGGCTAAAGAACCGGTATGGGACGCTGATGCCTTGGCGGCGGCTTCGGTGCGCCCAGTTTTAATCACAATAATCGGCTTGGTTAATGCCACTTCCCGCGCCGCTGAAAGGAACGATCGCGCATCGCCAATGGATTCCATATAAATGACGATGCTATGGGTGTGGGGATCATCACCAAGATAGTAAATCAGATCCCCCCAATTCACATCCATCATCGAACCAATGGAAATAAAGGCACTAAAGCCCACATTTTCCCAAAAACTCCAATCCAAGACAGCGGTACATAATGCCCCACTCTGACTAATAAACGCCAAATTACCCGGACGCGCCATGGTACTGGCAAAGGTAGCATTTAACCCACTGCGCGGACTCATTAAACCCAGGCAATTCGGACCAATAATCCGCATTTTGCCCCGGGCGGTTTCCAGGATTTGTTGTTCTAACTCGACTCCCTTCGGACCAATTTCTTTAAATCCGGCTGAAATAATAATCGCGCTTTTGACCCCAACATCAACGCACTCTTGGATGACTCCGGGTACCAGGGGGGCGGGTATAGCAATGATCGCCAGATCCACGAGATCTGGAATGTCTTTAATACTGGAATAGGCGGGAATCCCTAGGACACTATGGCGTTTGGGATTCACTGGAAAAATGGTTCCCCCGAAAGGATTACTCATTAAATTCCATAGCAGGGTTCGCCCCACACTGCCCTCTTTATCCGTCGCCCCAATTACAGCAACGGTATCGGGGGCGAAGAAGGTGTGCAGGGGTTGACGTTCGGAACGCAGAATATCGTAAGCTGGATCGGTGGTTGGTTTAAGTGGCTTAACCATTGTTTTTTCCTTTCCTTATTAATACTTCTGGGGAAAAATTGAAACGGAACGGTTAACACTGAACACACAAGGATTAAAACCTAGGGTTCTCCCTGATAATCTGCCATCTCAGTTGGAGAAGGTGGGGAAGATGGGAAGGTGAGGAAGATAATAGTTTGAAGTTTTACCCTTCACTTCGGAAAGAGGGCGTGGCGCTTTCTTTAACTCACCATCTCCCCCGGCTGCCCCGGCTGCCCCGGCTCCCCCAGCTCCCCCGGCTGCCCCGGCTCCCCCATCTCGGTGCAACCGGATGATTTTTGAGACGGCGATTCCGCTGGTATTGCCAACAGGCGATGAATATGAATCAGGGCGTCGGTAACTCCCTGTTGGGCAATGGGTGAGAGAATTTCGCCAAACTCGAAGTCAACAGCGGGGATGGTAACCAGCCAAGCGGGGGGAGAATGATCATAAAGGACTTGGGCTAACGCTAACAGCGATCGCGGATCACAATGATGCCCGACTGAGATTGTATCAGCATCCTCCGATCGCAGGGGAAAGACTTGCACCGTGGCTGTCTCTCCAGATACCGGATAAGCATCCACAAAAATCGCCCCCTCCACAGTGGCTAAGGTTTGTGCCAATTCTGGAGTCAGTTGGTGCAGGGAAAGCGATCGCACCCCCAGGCATCCCCACTCTTGTACCTCCATTGCCACAACTTGACCCACTCCGTCATCCCGCCGCAGCGTATTCCCATAGCCAATCACCACCCATTTGTCATTTGTCATTGGTCATTGGTCCTTTGTCCTTTGTCCTTCGTCAGGCTTGACTGGATGTTTACATAACGTAACATCATTCCCTTGATCTCCACTGACCTAACTTAGCAGTATTCTAACTGGACTTCTTTCTTATGGTTTTGCAAATACTTCACTACCTCTTCTACTAAATTCCGGCGGATGGAAATGTTTTTGGGTAACAGCGGATTTTGATAAAATTCGTTAATTTTCTGCCCCACCAAGAAAAGTACCGAATCCGCCATCAAGATTTCCTTAGCTAGAAGCGCTGCACCATTGCGATCCGTCGGTAAGCGATCGATATCACATTTACATTTTTTTAAGATTTCTAGGCTTTTCGAGATCGTTAATATCCCTTCAGTTACCAGGTCAATTTTGCTTAACTTCCCAATCGGCGGCAGATCCGGTCGCATCGTGGCAATATCCATTTCCACCTCTTCACCCAGATATTTGCCCACAATATTCCCCGTGGTTCCGCCACAGATCACTTTTCTGCCCTCAAAATTTAATAAGCGTTCCACATAAACCTTGTCGTGACGTTGATCCAGAGGGGGTCCCGTAAAAATCATTAACTCATTACGCTGCCGCACACAGACGCCCACAAACGTGGCATCATCCCCAATTTTCCCTTGATAGAGGTTGTGCGTTTCGCCAATCACTTTGCGGACAATATTACGAGCAGTGTAGGTATCCCGAATATATAGGCTTTCAATATATTTGGCAATATTTTCCCAGCCCCAGCCGAAATTTAAAACCGCACCCAGTCCCGCATACAAGACGCCATCACTAATCGCCCCCAGAAAATCCCCCCGTTCTAAATGCCCTTCGGAAATAACAATGTCTTTCTCCAGGATTTTCTCGGTTCGGGTTTCAACGGGGACAGGTTTTCCTTTCCTAAAATGAAAAATCGGTGGGTTATCAAAGTTTATAACTTTAAATTTATTGGTTTTATGATTAACACGAATTATAGTAAACGTGGCGTAAGCAATTTTCCGAACACTACAAATGGGCAACGTACCAATCACCGTTTCGATCACCTCGGTCAGGGACAGATCGGCATTCAACATGGTGATCAAGATTTCCGTCGTCAGCGTTGCTAGGATATTCGCCTTGACACCACTTCCTAAGCCATCGGATAAAACAATCGTCGTCTTATCCTTCGTCTTGATAAACTTAACCTGGTCGCCACACAGTTCCTCTCCCTTTTTATTTAAGCTTAAATCATAGATATCCAGAAAATGATCACGACTCATAAGCTTTTATATAGTTAAACGACATTTTAACTGTCTAGTGTATCGGCGCAAATATTGCGACTATCGTTTCTTCTCTCACCCAGATGCGCCTAAACCCGTCCCAAGTTGATGCTGCGCCCCCTCAATTTATGACAAATGACGAATGACAAATGACGAATGACAAATAACTACTACCCCATCTCCTGTTCCACCATTTGAATAATCTTCAATAGACTCACCTTCGTCGTTGCCGTCGTTTCTCCCAATATTCCCGCAATTTCTTGGACAACTTTCATTTGATTATCCACCACCTCATTAACCTTTTTCACCGTTTCTCGCTTAACTTTTATCAATTCTCGCTTACGCTGTAACTCATAACTCATATTCACCAAAATAGCTGCAATGATATTTTTCTCTTTAATCGGAAAAATAACTTCTCTGACATAAAGTTGGTGATTAGCGTACTCTTTTTCCTTCCCCTGAATCACCTCATCATTATCCCAGACCCGTTGAAAATCACTGACATCTGTCAAAATAGTGGAGGCGGACTCACCAATAGCCGCCTCCTGTTCTACATTAAACATTTTGCAAAAGGCAGGATTCACCAGCTTGATTGTCATATCTTTATCCACGACAATCAAACCATTCGGGTCATACTGCCACAATAATTCCCACAAACTCTTATCGTTACTTGCCATAGTATTTATTGATCAAGGTGCTATTGCCAGGTTAAGTGAAACTTATTGTTCCCTGTTCCCTGTTCCCTGTTCCCTGTTCCCTCTCCCTATACATCATTGAATACAAGGCAGAATCTCTTGTTTAAACTTTTGCTCAACATTATTCGCATTGATATTGACAAAGAATTTATCCTTAAACTTCATCACAATACCAGCGCTACAGGTCTCCAAACAAAAAGAACCCTTTAATTCAACTTTATCCTCCAAATTGTAGGTGCTAATCAACGCCTGAATTTTGGGTAATACTTCATAAACACCCAATTGATGACAGGCTGAACCCATACATAAATAGAGATTTTCTTTCCCGTCCATAGTCTACACCTCAATCTTACTGCACATGCAACCCCTGTCTTTGAAAGATGTCCATAACCTGCTGCACCTGTTGGGGCGTTGGCGAGGGTGTGTCTTTAAGCTGATAGTCATACCCTAGCTGTTGCCATTTATACTCTCCCATTTTGTGAAACGGCAGAACTTCGACTTTTTCCACATTGCCCAAGCTAGAGACAAACTGTGCTAATCCCTCGATACTCTCTAGGTTATCGGATAAATTGGGAACTAGGACAAAGCGAATCCAGGTCGGCTTTTTAATCTCACTCAGATACTGGGCAAACGCGAGTGTAGGTTCGAGGGAAACGTTGGTAATCTTAAAATAAATTTTGGGATCAAAGGACTTAATGTCCAATAAGACCAAATCTACATAATCCAGCACAGGTTTAGCGACATCCAAATTCACATAACCCGACGTATCTAGGGCGGTATGAATCCCTTGGTCTTGGCAACGTCGGAAAATTTCGCGGACAAATTCCGGTTGCATCAAGGGTTCACCCCCTGTTATCGTAACGCCGCCGCCGGAAAAGCGCATATAGGAACGATACTTTGGGATCTGGGTCATCAGTTCATCAACGGTAACTTCTTGACCTTCACGGATACAGCGACTATCCGGATTGTGACAATAAAGACAACGCAGGGGACAGCCTTGGGTAAAAATAACAAAGCGGATACCCGGACCATCTACTGTTCCGCAGCTTTCTAACGAGTGAATGCGTCCAGTTACAGAGGTTTTAGGAGTGGCGATTGGGGAGTGAGAAATTGATGATTGCATTACCATAGTTCAAATGTTGAGTGTTGAGTGTGTAGGGGCGGGTTTGATCACTATCTTTGCACCCAGATGTAACTAAACCCGCCCGTGTGTAGGGGCGGGTTTCACGACTATCGTTTACGAAAGCACCCAGATGTAACTAAACCCGCCCCGACTGAGTGTTAACTTTGTTCGAGGGAACCTGGTGCGTGATCCTTCGCTTTGCCGTGTTAGCTGGTGGGCAATGCCCACCCTACGGTGTATCTAGGGTTTCGGCGAACCCAAAATGTTTATTTGAGTCTAAATCCGTTCGTGGAATGTGCGATTAATCACATCCAGTTGTTGTTCGCGGGTTAACTTAATAAAGTTCACCGCATAACCCGATACCCGAATCGTTAACTGCGGGTATTTCTCTGGATGATCCATTGCATCTAGCAGGGTATCGCGATTGAAGACATTGACATTGATATGATGACCATCATCATGGAAATACCCATCCAGCATTCCCACCAAGTTGTTCACCTTTGCATCATCCGTCTTACCCAACGCTTGCGGCACAATGGAGAACGTATAAGAAATCCCATCTTGGGCGTGTTCATAGGGGAGTTTCGCCACTGACGCTAAGGCTGCGATCGCGCCATTGCTATCACGACCATGCATCGGGTTCGCACCCGGGGCGAAGGGTGCCCCAGCTTTGCGCCCATCGGGGGTACTTCCGGTTTTCTTCCCGTACACCACATTTGAGGTAATCGTCAGAATCGACTGGGTAGGAACAGCGCCGCGATAGGTCTTATTCTTGCGGATTTTATCCATAAACGCTTTCACCAGGTTGGCAGTAATGTCATCCACTTGATCATCGTTATTGCCAAACTTGGGATAATCTCCTTCCACCTGATAGTCTACGGCGAGACCCTGGTGATTGCGAATAACTTTCACCTTGGCATATTTAATCGCCGAAAACGCATCGCCAACCACCGACAAGCCAGCAATCCCACAAGCCATTGTCCGATAAACATCCCGGTCATGTAGCGCCATTTCCAAACGCTCATAACAATATTTATCGTGCATGTAGTGGATTACATTCAAGGTATTGACGTAGAGTTTCGCCAACCACTCGATCATTTGGTCAAATTTCCCCATCACCTCGTCATAATCAAGGTACTCTGAGGTAATCGGTGCGAGTTCTGGACCGATTTGTTCGCCAGCTTTTTCATCCTTACCGCCATTAATCGCATAGAGTAAGGCTTTCGCCAGGTTAACCCGTGCGCCAAAGAACTGCATCTGTTTGCCAATCGGCATTCCCGATACACAGCAGGCAATGCCATAATCATCACCATAGTGCGATCGCATCAGGTCATCGTTCTCGTACTGAATCGAACTGGTTTCTACCGATACCTTGGCGCAGAACCGCTTAAAGTTCATCGGTAGCCGTTCTGACCATAGCACCGTTAAATTTGGTTCTGGTGCAGGACCCAAGTTATAAAGCGTATGCAAGAAACGGAAACTCGTCTTCGTCACCAACGGACGACCATCTTCTCCCATTCCGCCAATCGCTTCGGTTACCCAAACCGGATCACCGGAGAACAGTTCATTGTAAGCAGGTGCCCGCAGGAAGCGCACCATCCGCAGTTTCATCACGAAATGGTCAATTAACTCCTGCGCCTCGGATTCGTTCAGCGTGCCGTTATTTAAATCCCGTTCAACGTAAATATCCAGGAACGTAGACACCCGTCCCAAAGACATCGCCGCACCATTTTGTTCCTTCACCGCACCCAGATAACCAAAGTACGTCCACTGTACCGCTTCTTGGGCAGTTGCCGCCGGACGGCTAATATCACAGCCATAGCTAGCTGCCATGTCTTGCAGTTCTTTTAGCGCCCGGATTTGCTCAGAAATTTCTTCCCGTTGTTGGATAACCGACTCGTCAATCGCATCGAATTCCAGGGAATCTTGCTGTTGTTTTTTATCCGCAATTAAACGAGTGATCCCATACAATGCCACCCGGCGATAGTCACCAATAATTCGACCTCGACCATAGGCATCTGGTAATCCCGTAATAATCCCAGAATGTCGCGCTTTCCGCATTTCCCGCGTATAGGCATCAAACACGCCATCATTATGGGTTTTGCGATAGTTGGTGAAAATCTCTTCTGTTTGGGGATCAAGTTGATAGCCGTAAGCTTCCAAGGATTTCTTGACCACTCGGATACCACCCAAGGGCATAATTGCCCGTTTTAACGGTTTATCGGTTTGGACGCCGACAATTTGTTCCAAGTTTTGATCAATATAACCCGGTGCATGGGCAGTGATACTGGTGGGGACTTTGGTATCGACATCTAAAATACCCTTTTCCCGCTCTTGCTGCATTAAATCGCAGACGTTTTGCCAGAGTGTTTTAGTCCGTTCAGTTGCTCCGGCAAGGAAAGAGTCGTCTTGTGTGTATGGGGTATAATTCTTTTGGATGAAATCCCGAACATTAATTTCATTCGTCCATTTACCGGGACTAAAATCCTGCCATTGTTCGCATAAGGAACTAGCTGTCTCTTGCTGTTGCGTAGATGTGTTAGGTGCAAATGTCCCAACCATAGGCATTATTTCCCTCTTTTTTTGTGCAAACTTTTGAACGTTAGACGTAGCCATGACCATTCTCCCTTTTGGGAAATTTTGGTCAAAAGCCTAAGGTTTTATTGTTCCGGCTAAAAACTCGTAGCGTTTTCTTTTTACCTCAGACTTTTGACTCTAGTCATGGGTCTATAGGAGGAACAGTAAGGTTTATCCTAACTAAATCTATTCCTTGCGGTCTATTTAGCCTGGACGTTTACTGCTCTCTCTAACTGTCTATCTATATCGTAACTCCATGGATATTAAATCAGCAAATTTTGGAGAAGTCAATCTACTGCTTTACAAATATTTTTAATGTCAAGGTTGGATGATTTTTCTATAAACTGTGCGGAGAATACTACCCTCGCTCAGGGTATCAGGAGAGGGACAAAGGACGTATGGCATGGACGCCGGGACTTGGCTAAATCGAGGATAAACCCATGTCTAGCAATATCCAAATCCATCCCATAATCACCACCAATAAGCTGTAGGGGCGAGTCGCTGCATCAATGTTCGGTGCGAGAATTAACCTATATCGACTCGCCCCTGTCTAAATGCGGTGTTGGAGCATTACTGATACCGGGTGGGGGCAACCCAATTAAATTAAGGGTTGGGGCGGGTTGCACCATTTTTACCTTTAATTGACGATACCTGATACAGGGCGACCCGAGCAAATTAAAGGTTAGGTGGTGTTAATTGGGTACGGCGGGTCGCACCATTTTTACCTTTAATTGACGATACCTGATACAGGGCGACCCGAGCAAATTAAAGGTTAGGTGGTGTTAATTGGGTACGGCGGGTCGCCCCTACAATTGTTTTTATAACCCACGCTATATTTTGGGGAAAGTTTGGCGCGTAAACCCGCCCCTACATAAAGACGCGCCATGGCACGTCTCTACATGATTCTATCTCCCTACCTTGATATCAACCTGTCACCACAAAATTGACCAGCTTTCCTGGTACAACAATCACCTTTTTCACCGTCTTACCTGTGATATAACGCTGGGCAACCTCTGATTCCCTGGCATACTGTTCCAATGCTGATTTATCGGAATCAGCGGGAACCTGAATGGTGCCACGGGTTTTACCCATGATTTGAATCACCAGGGTAATCTCATCGGCGACTAATGCCTCTGGTTCAAAAGTACACCAGGGTTGTAGGTGAACCGAGTCCGTGTGACCAATTCCATGCCATAACTCTTCAGCAATATGGGGGGCAAAGGGGGCTAATAACAGAATCAGTGTCTCGATTCCTTCGGCGTAAACGGGGGAGTCTTTGCACTTAGCATCACCGAGGGCGTTGCTGAGTTTCATTAACTCGGAAACCGCTGTATTAAATTGATACTCCCCATCTAAATCATCAGTGACTTCTTTAATCGCCGTGTGAATTGCCCGTCGTAGGTCTTTTTCCGGTTTAGTTAACTCATTGGGAGTGGTGGTGGAACGATTAGTTCCTTTTGCCGCAAACTCCTCCACCAAACGCCAAACCCGGTTCAGGAAACGGAACTGCCCTTCCACATCTGCATCATCCCATTCCAAGTCTTTTTCTGGAGGGGCTTTAAATAGGATAAACATCCGGGCGGTATCCGCACCATATTTGTTAATTACCGCTTCTGGTGCAACACCGTTATATTTAGATTTGGACATGGTTTTGTAGGACACCTCCAGGGTTTCCCCGGTTTCTGGGTCTTTGGGGTCACTGGGGTTGACTTCTACCGAGGGAACCCATTTCCCGGTTCTGGGGTTCATGTAGGTTAACCCCTGTACCATTCCCTGAGTTAACAGACGCTGGAACGGTTCATCAAAATTAAGTAAG
Organism: Coleofasciculus sp. F4-SAH-05; assembly: GCF_040222985.1. Lineage (NCBI taxonomy): Bacteria > Bacillati > Cyanobacteriota > Cyanophyceae > Coleofasciculales > Coleofasciculaceae > Coleofasciculus > Coleofasciculus sp. F4-SAH-05. The sequence goes on along the minus strand of NZ_JAVKBY010000155.1, from coordinate 34,488 downwards.
CCGCGATCGCGCAAAACTTTGGTGAAGAAACGGGAGTACAATAGGTGCAAAATCGCGTGTTCGATGCCACCCACGTACTGGTCTACAGGCATCCAGTCATTAGTTTTACTAGAGTCAAACACCTGCTGGTGATTATTCGCATCAGGATAACGCAGGAAATACCACGACGAATCAATAAACGTATCCATCGTATCCGTTTCCCGTTTCGCCGCTGTACCACAGGTAGGACAAGGCACATCTACCCATCCCTCCACCTGGGATAACGAAGCGACACGCCCCCCACTCATCGCTACATTCTCCGGTAATTCTACAGGCAAATCTTGCTCCGGAACCGGGACAATCCCACAGTCAGGACAGTAAATCACCGGAATCGGTGCGCCCCAGTAGCGTTGGCGAGAAATTAACCAATCCCGCAGGCGGTACTGTACCCGGGCTTTCCCCCATCCTTTACGTTCGGCATATTTGACAATCTCTTCTTTGGCGGCGATGGATTCCATGCCATTAAACAAGTCAGAATTCACCACCACACCGGGTTCAGTATACGCCTGTTTCGGTTCAGCTTTCGGGTCAGCCGCATCTGCGGGTACAATCACCGTCTTGATGGGTAACGTCTGTTCCGTAGCAAATTGGAAATCTCGTGCATCATGGGCGGGAACACCCATCACCGCCCCTGTGCCATATTCATATAGCACGTAATCGGCAATCCAAATCGGGATTTCTTCCCCAGTAAACGGATTAATCGCCTTACCCCCAGTGGGAATACCCCGTTTCGGCTTATCCTCAGCCGTGCGTTCCAGTTCGCTTTCCTGAGTTACCTCGTTAATAAAGGCGTCAACCTCAGCTTTTCGGTCAGGAGTCGTAACCTTTGGGGTTAAGGGATGTTCCGGGGCTAACACCACATAGGTGACGCCATAAACCGTATCTGGGCGGGTGGTAAACACACCGATTTTTTCATCCAAGTCGATTATGGGAAACTCTAAATAAGCGCCGACGGATTTGCCAATCCAGTTGGCTTGCATCAACTTCACCCGTTCGGGCCATCCCTCCAGCTTATCTAAGTCGTTGAGTAATTGTTCGGCATAATCAGTAATTTTCAGGAACCACTGACGTAAGAGTTTCCGTTCCACTTTCGCACCAGAACGCCAGGAACGTCCCTCGCTATCTACTTGTTCATTGGCGAGTACAGTTTGGTCAATTGGGTCCCAGTTGACCGCCGCTTCTTTCTGATAGGCTAGTCCGGCGTGGAGAAACTGCAAGAAAATCCACTGCGTCCACTGGTAATAGTCCGGCGCACAGGTTGCCAATTCCCGGTTCCAATCGTAGGACAATCCCAGACGCTTTAACTCAGACTGCATCTGAGCAATATTTTGGTATGTCCACTTGGCGGGATGAACGCCGCGCTGAATCGCCGCATTTTCCGCAGGTAGCCCAAAGGCATCCCAACCCATCGGATGAAGGACTCGATAGCCCTGCATCCGGCTTTTGCGGGCAATGACATCGGTAATCGTATAGTTACGGACGTGACCCATGTGCAGGTTGCCCGATGGATAGGGAAACATCGACAGGGCATAGAATTTGGGCTTATCTGCCTTGTCCTGGGTTTGGTCTAGGTTTTGGTGTGACCAACTGGTTTGCCACTTTTCCTCTATCTCGACGGGGTGATAACGCGACTCCACAAAAGAATCTCCTACAGGGTTGAACTCATCCGTTCTAACAATTTTGGCATATCATCAGGGGTGACGGGGGATGGGGAGTTTACTTTTGACGCGAGGTAAGTGTTGAGGGTGTAGGGGCGGGTAATGGAACTTTGTTTTCGCTGTTGATGATAACGTTTGTGCAAAACCCGCCCTGACTTGACCCTTCGCTGCACTCAAAGACATGGTTTTGATTTGATGACTGGCATGCGCCCAGAAAACCAGCAAGGTTTGCTTGCGAGGTAAAAAACCGTAAAATCTATTCCCCTGTTCCCTTTTCCCCGTTCCCTTAAACTATGATTTTCATTAATCCGAAAACAGACTTTGCCTTTAAGAAAATATTTGGCTCTGAGCAAAGTAAAGAAATCCTGATTAGTTTTTTAAATGCCCTCCTCTACGGCGGACGCAGTATTATTGAAGATTTAGAAATTATCAATCCCTATCTAGCACCTAAAATTCAGGGAATTAAAGATACCTACTTAGATGTCAAAGCCCGACTCACCGCTAATACAACGGTCATTATTGAAATGCAAGTCTTGAATCTAGAAGGGTTTGAGAAGCGGATATTGTATAACGCCGCCAAAGCCTATTCCATTCAATTGGAACCCGGAGAAGATTATACGCTTCTGAGTCCAGTGATTGCCTTGACAATCACTGACTTTGAAATGTTCCAGGATTTGCCCCAGGTGACTTCTAACTTTGTCCTCAAAGAAAAGAATGTATTGACCGATTACCCAATTAATGACTTAGAGTTAGTCTTTGTTGAATTACCCAAGTTTACGAAAACTCTAGAAGACTTAGAAAGCCTAGCCGATAAATGGATATACTTTATCAAAAGTGCCAGACAATTAGAGACGATTCCCGAAATCATGGCACAAGTTCCCGAAATTCGCAGAGCTTTTGAAGTGGCAAATCAAGCCAATATGACTCGTGAAGAGTTAGAAGTATTAGAACAGCGAGAAATCTATATTCACGATCAACGGAATGCGATTCGACTAGGATTAAGACAGGGAATTGAACAGGGTATCGAAGTCGGGCGAGAACAGGGCATCGAAGTTGGACGAGAACAGGGTATTCAGGAATCTAAAATAGAAATAGCTAGGCAAATGCTAGGAGTGTTAGATGAAGAGACGATTAGTCGCATTACTGGCTTGAGTCTGGAAGAGGTGCGACGGTTGATGTAGAAATGGTTATTGTGAGGCAAGTTTACCTGGATTAGATGGCTTTGGGTTCTGGAATCGGAACCTCTTCAAAAGAAGTCATAAGTAGGGTCTGCTGCACAAGTCGGAAACCTATTAATTGTAGGGACGGGTTTAGGCAGGGTAGGGGCGGGTTTAGGGACTAACGCTAATTAAGTAGGTGGGGACAATTAATGTGAACGGTGGAGATCGTCATTCGTCATTCGTCATTCGTCATTTGTAAGGGTTGAAGGGGTGTTTACATAACTTAATATGGTTCAGTTTATTTATGACAGATTCTACAAGAAAGCAATACCTTGAGACAAACCCCTCCCTAACCCTCCCCTTGTCAAGGGGAGGGAATTCACAACGTCATCATTCAATTGCATCGCCAAATCTTAATGGTTTTATCCGCACTACCACTAACAATGATTTGCCCATCTAAACTAATCGCAATTGTATGTATAGCAGCCGTATGCCCTTTGAGGGTGCGAAGTTTCCGTCCTTTTCTAACCTGCCACAATTTAATCGTTTTATCGGCGCTACCACTAGCAAGAATTTGTCCATCGGGACTAAATGCTACCGCATTTACAGTATCATGATGCCCTTTTAAGGTTCGCAATATCCGTCCACTACTGAGTTGCCAGAGTTTAATCGTTCCATCGGCACTCCCACTTGCCAGCATCTGCCCATCGGAACTAAATGCTACTGCATTTACAGTATCAGTATGACCTGTAAGTGTGTGCAATTCCCGCGCCTTTCCCACCTGCCATAACTTAATTGTTTTATCGCTACTCCCACTAGCGATAATCTTGCCATCTGGACTAATCGCCACCCCATTTACTCCAGCAGTATGACCCTTAAACGTGCGTAGTTCTCGCCCCTTAGCCAGAGACCAAAGTTTAATCGTTTTATCATCGCTACCACTGCCAATTAGCTTACCATCGGGACTAATTATCACCGACTTAACCCCAGCAAATAAACCGGAATGTCCGGTTAAGGTTCGCCGTTCCTTCCCGGTACTAAGTTGCCAAAGTTTAATGGTTTTATCATTTCCCCCACTCACCAATATTTTCCCATCGGGACTAATCGCAATGGATTGAACATAGCCAAACCTACCTGCATGTCCTTTGAGAGTTTGCTGTTCCTTTCCCGTTTGCACATCCCATAATTTAATTTTTCCATCTGTACTACCACTCACCACTGTTTCTCGATCTGGACTAATCGCAACGGCGTAGACAAAATACGTATGACCTTTAAGAGTATGAACACAGCGCCAGTTCTGCTGGAGTGGCTGCAAGACTACATTTTGGAGCTTACTAATGCAGAAAAGGACATCTTGATAGTCTCGCAAATATTGGTATTGCCAATACAGACTAGCGGCTTGATTAAAATCCGCGATCGCATATCGGTATTCCCCCAGTTGAGAATACGCCAGTCCGCGATATTTATAGGCTTTAACCAAGTCAACATCCAGCCAGATAGCTTTACTAAAATAGTCGATTGCTTGCTGATATTGACAACCCTTTGCCAGTTCCATCCCCCACTGGTAATAGGTTGTCGCATCCACATCTTGGTCAACCTCTGGCTGAGGTAAAACCGGAGTGTATGACTTCAGATTTTGGTAAGCATCATTTATTTTTTTAAGTTCTTCTTGTCCTTTAGCTTGTCGTTGCGGATCATCAGGAAAACGATCCGGATGCCAACGTCTAGCTAATTCCCGATAGGCTTGTTTTATTTCCGCTAAAGACGCACCCGGTTGCAGTCCCAAAATTATATAATACTGATTAATCTGATCCATAAAACTGATGCATTATGAATTTTAACATTATGACGGTGAATAAACTCTAGCAATTGCAGCAAACTATTGAGGAAGTCTCGAATTTGCTGTTCAGTGAAAGCACCTTGAGCGATTAACATTTGAGCTAAATCGTACCCAGGAATATATTCTTGTACCAAATACTGGCGATTATCCCGATTAAAATGGGCAAACTTATTTGTCAGGGAACAGGGAACAGGCAATAGGCAATTAAAATTTATACCTAATTCATTGGGTATTATCTTGTAACCAAGCGGTTAAATCGGTAACATCAGTAAACGTCAGGACAGCATCGGCTAATGCTTCTAATTGCCCAGAGGGTAATTGACGGAGGCGGGTTTGCAGTTCCGGCGCGATCGCTCCGATACGACGTTCTAATAAACGCAAGATTAATCCAATTTCTCCTTCTTGTCTCCCTTGTTCTAAACCCTGTTCAATGCCTTTCAAAATAGCACCTTGTTGGTCTTCTAGAAACATCTGTTGCTTCTCTAGCGTTTCTAATTCTTCCAGGGTTAAGTTCGCTTGATTCGCAATTCTAAACGCTTTTTGAATAGCCACCACTTCATCCATTTTTTCCGGTACACTGTCTAGATTGCTCGTTTGTTTCATGAAATAAATCCATTTATCGGTTAAACTCTCTAATTCATTTAATTCTTTTTGAAAATTCGGTAATTCTACAAAAACTAATTCTAGAGAACGTTCAGGATATATAAATAAATCCTGCATATCGGCAAAAGTAAATCGGGAAATAACTTTATTTCGCTGAGGAAACATTTGAAAATCTGTAATTGTTAAAGCAATGACAGAATTCAGTTTAGAGTATCCTTCACCCGATTTAAGTTGAGTAGCAAAGGTTTTAGCCGCATTGAAGACAACTCTTTTATCAAAAGCGACTACATTTAAGACTTGCATTTCAATAATCACGATTTTATTTCCGGTGATTTTTGCCTTAACGTCCAGAAACGTATCTTTTAGAGCAGGAATATTCGGCGGCAAATACGGATCAATAATTTCCAAGTCTTCTATGATTGGATTACCTTCATATAGAAGCGCATTTAAAAAACTTATTAGGATATCTTTACTATCGGTAGATCCGAATATTTTCTTGAAAGCAAAGTCTGTTTTGGGGTTGATAAAAGTCATATATCGATCCTAATTTAGTTGCTAAACTATAGTTTATCCTGGGGAACAACGAAGCAAATACTTCACCAATTATCGAGGTTGGCTAAGCTGTCACACATTTAAATTGGGAATGGGTAGCGAGCAAGATGCAAAGCCTGCGGCATGGCTTCGCTTAACGCATTACAAGGGTTTTGCAGTTTTTGACATTAAGGTTTAAATGCCGAACAGCTTATAGATAAGAGGGGACTATAAAATATTGTATTATGTTCTCAAGTTATTGACAGATAGAATCGCGATCGCGGCGCAAGGCTGACCGGACTGGAGTTCAGGCGCGATCGCACTCCTAAAGCCTACGCCATATCTTGATTGTTTTGTCACTACTCCCACTAATCAATCGCTGCCCATCGGGACTGAAAACCACGGATGTCACCGCCCCTGCATGGTCAGATAAAGTGTCAATTAACTCCCCATGTCCTTTAAAAATGCGTTTTTGGGCTAAGGTATTAGCATCCCAAAGTTTAACGGTACAGTCAGCACTCCCACTCGCCAAGGTTAAACCATCAGGACTAAAGGCGACGGCGAGAAAATAGTAAAAATAGCCCTTTAGACTACGTTTCTGCTGTCCAGTGCGAGTATCCCACAGCTTAATCATAAGATCCGCACTACCACTGGCTAAGGTTTGTGCGTGAGGATTAAAGGCGATGGATAAAACTGGCTGGGAATGTCCTTTAAGGATGAGGTGTTTTTGTTCAGTTTGAATATCCCACAATTGGATTGTATTGTTAATCGTGTTAGTAGCGATAATTTGCCCGTTTGGATGAAGTGTAAGCGTGGTAATTGGCGCTAAATTTCCGGTGAGGGTGTTGACACATTGCCATCGGGTAATGGTGTCTGGTAAAAGCGGTTGAATTTCTACATCAGGCTCAATCGTGGGAGAATTGGGTTCTGGGGTTGGGAATTGTGCGATCGCACCCTGTAATTCTGCAATCTGGGATTTAAGCGAATCGGAGTTGGTAACTTGTTGTTGGAGGAGTGCGATCGCATCGCGTAATTCCGCAATCTGGGATTGGAGAGAGTCTAAGTTGGTAACTTGTTGTTGGAGGAGTGCGATCGCGGTTTCTGTCTGTGGATGAGTCTTCTGATCAAATCGCCCTCGATTAGCTAAATTTAATCCCAGAGTAATCGTAATCGGTGCGGCGGCGTAAACCGCCTGCTGAGTGGCGGCGGCGATAACCGTTCCCAATCCTGAACCAGCGAGGAAAAGGTATTCGGTAATCTTTAGCCAGTGGCTGTTACTCATAGCGGGTGCAACGGAAAATGGGTTGCGGGATTAGCTAAAAGGGTAGCCTAATTTTCACAGCATCTGGCAAAATCAGGGAAGAACTCAAATTGAGCGATCGCGACCCATTTCCCGATACAATATCTGGGCATTGTCGCAGCAAAAGGTAGGCAGAATGGTACAGGCAACGATTGGCATTATTGGCGGTAGCGGACTTTACCAAATGGATACCCTCAAAGATGTGCAAGAGGTGCAACTCGATACCCCCTTTGGCAAGCCGTCTGATGCTTTAATTGTCGGCACTCTAGAAGGAACGACCGTTGCCTTTCTCGCCCGTCATGGTCGTAATCATCATCTCATGCCCACTGAATTACCCTTCCGCGCCAATATCCACGCGATGAAACAGTTGGGCGTTAAGTATCTGATTTCCGCCTCAGCCGTGGGTTCCCTCCAGGAAGAAGCCAAACCTTTAGATATGGTCATACCCAATCAATTTATTGACCGCACCAAAAATCGTGTATCTACCTTTTTCGGTGAGGGGATTGTGGCGCATATTGGCTTTGCTGAACCCGTATGTAATCAACTCGCCGAGGTTTTAGCTGATGCGGTGGCTAGCTTACAGTTAACTGATATCACCCTGCATCGCGGTGGCACATACATCTGTATGGAAGGACCCGCCTTTTCCACTCAAGCTGAATCCCATCTCTATCGTAGTTGGGGCGCAACGGTGGTTGGGATGACGAATTTACCCGAAGCAAAACTAGCGCGAGAAGCAGAAATCGCCTACGCCACCTTAGCCCTAGTCACCGATTATGATTGCTGGCATCCCGATCATGACAGCGTAACCGTAGAAATGGTGATTGGCAATTTACGGCGCAATGCCACGAATGCTCAACAGGTGATTCAAGAAACCGTGCGGCGTCTTGCCCAAAATCCACCCCCATCCGAGGCACACTCAGCGTTAAAGTACGCGATTTTGACTCCACTCGACAAAGCGCCAGAGGCGACGAAGCAGAAATTAAGCATTTTCTTGGAGAAATATTTGTAGTCATTTGTCATTTGTCATTTGTCATTTGTCATTTGTCATTTGTCATTTGTCATTCGTCATTCGTCATTTGTTGATTGTTCATGGTTCATTGTTGATTGGTAGTCCTCTTCCCCTGCTTCCCCTGCTCCCCCTGCTCCCCCTGCTCCCCCTGCTCCCCCTGCTCCCCCTGCTCCCTCTAACTTCTGCCAGACTGAGAAAGTTTGCGTAATACAACGTAATATTAACAAACGTAAACTTATACCCATATTTACGTTTCCAATTGTGTATGATGGTTTGTATGACCCAACTGTATTACAGCGGCACCAAAAGATTTTCTCAAATCGCCGTTGTTACAGAAAGCCTCTGTTAGCTACAGGTTCCGACCCTGGTTGAGAGATGGTTAACAGAGGTTGGGTAAACAGGGTGCATCTACTATTCATAACTCAGACGCTTATGTGTCCCTCAACTCTCTCATTCAACTATCTCATACAACACTATTTGTAATACAAAATAAAATTTTCGTAATACGTTTGCTGTAGTGAGAGCAATCTCCCAGAGGATAGTCTTAGCTATAACCGCAAGCAGCCCTGCGCTCTACCGAAGGTGAGCGTCGGGAAGAATTGTGGGTTTGTCTCCGGGGTATTGAACCCCGGAGACAAACAAACTCCGAATGTATTGACGGAGTACATCGCTCCCTTGTTCTGTCGGTAATACGGCAGAATTCATCGAGGTGTTGCTTTTCAATGTCAGAGATTCGTAGAGAGATGTTCTTCATGTGTTGCATATAGGATTGATTTCGCGATACAATTATCCCATGAGAACCGCCTACCAGTACCGATTAAGATTGACGAAACAGCAACAAGCCACGGTTGATAAGTGGATCGAACTTTGCCGTCGTCAATACAACTATCGGCTGGCAGAGCGGTTTAATTGGTGGGAACAAAATCATTGTGATGTTAATGCCTGTCCCCTGGTTTGCCATCTACCAGAACTAAAAGACCGACTTCCGTTCCTGATGTAACTCCCGATACTCCAACCTGGGAAAATACTATTGGGATTGATATGGGGCTGAAGTCTTTCTTGGTGACGGATTCCGGGGAAGAGGTGGAGATTCCGCAGCATTACCGGAAAGCGGAAAAGCGTCTGAAAAAGTTGCAACGTTCCCTATCTCGCAAAAAGAAAGGTTCTAATCGTCGAAAGAAGGGGATTAAACGATTTGCAAAGGCACATTTAAAGTTTCAGCATGAGCGTCGGGAGTATGTCACGGAACGTTGCTATCTCACCGAACTCAACGCCCAGATCAACCAAATTATTACTCAGGATGCTGCTGCTAATACAAATAGATTAAGTGATTGCAACTAGAAAGCAGAGTAGGGGTTCAAAGGAATTGGCAAACGATGCTCAAATTAACAGCACCAAACGTTGGCAAAACCAAACGATGGTGTTATTCGAGTTGACTCAATCTCAGAGACTCAACGCCGGAGATTTGACCACCGTAATTTGTGACTTGACAAAAGCCGCCGCAAATGCATTAGACGTTGAGCGAGTCAGCGTATGGTTGTACAACGATGCAGCTTCCCAGCTTAATTGTGTGGAACGGTATGAGGACGGTAAACACTATCATCGCTGGGACAGAACCCCAGGGCAAAGCCAGGGAAAAGAGATTAGTCCACCTGTATTGCCGAAGACGTGTTGTTGTCTTACCAGTCCCCTATTGCTGGGGCGATTGGATGTACCGATCTGGCAAAACGAACAGATGATCGGTATGATCAGCTACGAACAAAGCGCATCCAGTCCGAGGGAGTGGACGCCTCAAGACAAAACCTTTGCCAGCGCGATCGCGAATTTAATTGCCCTGCGACTGGAACAATGGCATCACCAACAGGCAATGCAGGAGTTGCATCAGGGAGAAAGCCGTTACCGATTACTGGTTGAGAAGTCTCCCGATCTGATTTCTCACCATCGAACCGATGGGGTCTATATATATGCTTCACCCGCTTGTCGTACCCTCTTAGGATACGAATCTGATCAGTTGGTGGGACATTCCATTTACGAGTTAGTGCATCCTCAAGATGTCACCGCGATTAAACAGATCTACTCCAACCCAACGGATTGCCAACACCAGCAACCGATTCGCTACCGCATCCGTCATCAAAGCGGCGATTATCGATGGCTAGAAAGCACGATCAACCCGATACGCCATCCTCAAACCAATCAAGCAACCGAAATTGTCGTTGTATCGCGGGAGATTAGTCAACCCCAGCCCGCCGCAGAATCACGCCACAAAGCCACACCTCATGCCTTGAAGATGAACCCCTTAGCCGTGGCAAAACAGGCAAACCCATTTAAACCCTTGGGCTTAGGATCTCGCCTTTCCCGATTAACCCATACCCCAGCGATGCCGACAACCCCCGCTCCACCCAGCCACAGCCGGATTTCCGCACTGGCAGCGGTGGTAGAAGATCGGCTGATGAGTGGCATGATGCTATTGGGAAATCAATCCCTTAACTCAGAATCTCGGCGTACCTTTAGCTGGGTTGCCAATGCCATTGCCGTTGCCATTGACCAATATTGGGCGCGTTCAGAACTACTCAGCCGCCGCGAATCCCTGCTTTTTGGGCTTGCCAATCAAATTCGCAACTCCCTAGAACTTCATACCATTCTGGAAACAGCAGTAGAATCGATTCGCACCCTACTCAAAATCGATCGCTGTCAATTTCTCTGGTATCGACTCAAGACGCAACCCCCCCATTGGGATGTAGTCAAAGAAGCCAGAGCACCTGATTTATCCAGCTCTATCGGTCAACATTCAACCGAGCAAATTGCCCCCCTTGCCCAGCGGATTCTCAAGCGAGAAATTGTTCAGGTTGATGATGTGGAAACTTGTGATGACCCGATCCTAAAACAGTTTTTAACCCGACAGGGATATACCTCAATCTTGTCCCTACCGATTAAAACCCGGGCGGGAGACATTGGCGCGATTAGTTGTATTCACGGGACAGAACAACGTCCCTGGGATAATAGTGAGGTGGAACTATTGCAAGCGGTTGTCGCTCAACTAACGATCGCACTCGATCAAGCCTCCCTCTACACCCAAGCCCGTGAAAGCGCTGAGATTGCCCAAGCCCAAACCCAAGAACTCGAACAAACCCTAAATCAGCTTCAAGCCACCCAAGCCAAACTGGTGCAGAGTGAAAAAATGTCCAGTTTAGGACAATTAGTGGCAGGTGTGGCACATGAACTGAATAATCCAGTTAATTTTATTCACAATAACTTGACTTACGCCAGTGCCTATTTTTATGACCTCTTGAATCTGGTACGCCTTTATCAAGAGCATTATCCCAATCCGGCGGCGGCTATTGCCGAGCAAGCGGAACTCATTGATGTTGACTTTATCGCCGATGACTTACCCAAATTGCTGCGCTCCATGCAACGGGGAACCGATCGGATTAGTTCTATTGTCCTCAGCTTACGCAACTTCTCCCGCCTGGATGAAGCCGAGATGAAACAGGCTGACTTAAATCAAGGAATTGAGAGTACCTTACTGATGTTGCAACATCGCCTCAAACCCAAAGGGAACCAGCCGGAGATTAAAGTGCTGACGGAGTATGGCGATTTGCCTCAAGCAGACTGTTATCCTGGACAACTTAACCAGGTGTTTCTGAACATTCTCAACAACGCGATCGATGTTTTGGAGCAGTCTTTTAAAGATAATCCCGATTATCCTGCACCGATTATTGCCATTCGCACGGGGGTATTGGAATGTTCCACGGATTCCTCTCACCAGCCAGAATCTCAGCTCGATATCCAGACAGAGGAGAAGAAACCATCATTACCGAACTGTCCAAGGATTGCGATTCAAATTGCCGATAATGGACCGGGAATAACGGATGAGATAAAAGCACGGTTATTTGATCCCTTCTTTTCCACTAAAGCGGTTGGACAAGGAGTGGGTTTAGGATTGACAATTTGTTATCAAATTGTGGTCGAACATCATCATGGTATTCTCAACTGTACATCCACACCAGGGAAAGGAACTGAATTTTGGATCGAGATTCCTATCCAGCAAGTTACCAGTTCTTAGGATTCAGGTAGAGACATGCCATGGCACTATGGCGAGCAGATTTGTAGGAACATTTGATACTCTTAATTATCTGTAGGAAAGTTGCTAGGAAGGTAATAAAGTGTCAGTCAATGCCGACAAACCCCATTTGTGGAAACCGGATATCGCTCAGTCGGTAGACTTTTACAATAACTGGTTTATGCAGTTCGCTCCCCAAGCGTACCGCGACACTCGCATTACGACAACTCAACAAGTCGAATCCGCCTTAATCTTTACAGCGAATCTCACCACTATTACACCCACTGTCCTTCGGCAGCATCCAGAAGTTTTGCCCATCCTCCGGATGGCGACAGCACCACCAATAGCCCGCGATCGCTTGATTGGTTTAGCTGGGGTATCACCTAATCTGGTCAAAAACATGGAGGAGAAGCAACGTACTCCACCTCGGTTAGATAGTGCTACTCTAGAGGGACTATACTAATCCCAATAAGCGACGCAAAGAAGAAGCTGCTAAAATGGCTCAGTTGAGAAGTAACTATGGCAATAATGTCCGTTTTATTCTGTTTCTGTGCGGCTATTTCGACAGCGGTTATTTGGGTTACGAAGCGGCGGAAGGAATTGACTGGGTGTGGGAACATCGGATTGATGATTTAGCGCTGTTTGGAATATGAATGTAACTCTGACAGAATCAAGACGGGTGTTGCGACAATTGCAACTGGATGAAGCGAAAACCAAAGCAGAACGAAACAAATTGGGTCAATTTGCTACACCGATAGCGCTGGCAGCAGATATTATCAAATATGCTAAGACGCTATTACCCACAGACCCAAAAATTCGTTTTCTTGACCCCGCTTTTGGCACAGGAGCGTTTTACTCGGCGTTGTTACAGCAATTTCTCCCATCGCAAATTGTTAAGGCAGTAGGGTATGAAGTTGATTCTCATTACGGGAATGAATCGATAAAACTTTGGTGCGAAACGTCACTTAAACTGCATATTGCTGACTTCACCCAGGCTGTACCTCCTAACTCGGACTTGGCTAAAGCTAATTTGCTCATTTGTAATCCTCCCTATGTTCGCCATCATCATTTAAGTCGGGTTGACAAGGTAAGGTTACAACGAGTCACCGAGGAAATAGCGGGAATAAAACTTAGCCAGTTGGCTAGTCTGTACTGCCATTTCTTGTGTATTTCCGATGCTTGGATGGCTCCCGATGGTTTGGCTGGGTGGCTGATTCCTACGGGGTTTATGGATGTGAATTATGGGCAACCAATTAAGGATTATTTGCTCAACCGGGTTACGTTGTTACGGATTCATTGTTTCGATCCAACTGATGTACAGTTTGAAGATGCACTCTGCACATCGGCTATGGTTTGGTTTAAGAAAGCTTTGCCACCCGCGAACCATGTTGTCAAATTAACCTATCAGGGAAGTCTGATAGAACCTAAGATGTCCTTGATGATGTCGGTCAAGTCGCTACGCCAAACCGCTAATTGGACTCAGTTTGGATTGGTGTCGGCTGGGGGAAATTCTCCAGAGCAGCCGTTAAAGCTATCAGATTTATTTACTATAAAACGGGGGTTGGCAACAGGAGCAAATCGTTTTTTTGTGTTGACATCAGAGCAAGTTTATGATTATCAATTGCCCAAGGAGTTTCTCAAGCCAATTTTGCCGAGTCCTCGGTTTTTAGGCGTTGATGAAATTGAAGCTGATCCTTGGGGAAATCCAATTCTTGAGAACCCGTTATTTCTGCTGTCGTGCGATTTGCCCCCAGATGAAGTGAAAACGAAGTATCCGATGCTTTGGGACTATTTGCAGAGGGGAGTCAAGCAGGGAATTCGTGATCGCTATTTGTGCAAGCATCGTTCTCCCTGGTATTCTCAGGAAAAGCGTCCGTCTTCTCCATTCCTCTGTACCTATATGGGGCGTCGCGATACCGGTAGAGGTAAACCTTTTCGATTTATCCTAAATCATTCAAGGGCAACAGCTACGAATGTCTATTTGATGTTGTATCCCTTACCGATTTTGGCTCAAGCACTTTTAGATAAGCCTGAATTAAACAAACAGGTGTGGCAGGCTCTTAATCAGATTTCTGATCAGGCGCTGATGGGTGAGGGGCGTGTGTATGGGGGTGGGTTGCATAAGCTGGAACCGAGAGAATTGGGTAATACTCTGGTTGAAAAAGTTTTTGATATTATATCCATTTAAGATGCTGTCTGAGGTATGAGGAAATAGAAGCGGTTAAAAAAAGTGTAGCAAAATGGCGTAGACAGTTCAATCCAAAAGGGATTATTGCCATAGATTTATTGAGGTGGGAATCATGATTAAAAATGAAAAGCAGTATGAATACAGCCAAGAATGTGCCAGAAAATTTGAATATTCCATCAAGATGTTAGATCAAGATGAAGCACTCAAGAATAAAGATCCTGATATTTGAGACGGCTGTGATGCAGGTAGATTTTGAGGAAATAGAAGCGGTTAAACAAAGTGTAGTAAAATGGCGAAAGAAAAAAATGAATATGGCAACTAAAACGTCATAAAAAGTAGTGAGTCGCTCTAAAAAGTTTGCTTATTTAAGCCACAAAACCAATTGACTCTTCCTATAACCATGAGTTTTGACCTGCCTGGTAAATTAGCCTACATCTTTATTATAGGACTTACGCAAAACCTATATGTGTAGGGTGTGTTAGCGTAGCGTAACGCACCTTTGTCACGATATGTGGTGTAGCTGCGTAAGTCCTGTATTAATTGGAATTTGGAAAAATAGGATTTTTACACTGCATATAGTGCAATTATTCCAAGTTATGACCCTAGATGTAGTGCTTATAAACATTTTGTCCAAAGTCCAGGGGATCTAAAAGGGGGACGGAAGGGGGGTAGAGGGAAACTAAAGTCGTTCGAGTTCCCTCCCCTTGATAAGGGGAGAGTTAGGGAGGGGTCAGATCAAAGTATTGCTTTCTTTTTGAGCTTAAGTTGACACGAATGGACAATAAAGCGTAGGGGCGAGTCGCTGGATTATCGTTAAGGGGAAATCAATTAATTTTGTTGACTCGCCCTTATCTTTTGTTAACGCTGAATAAAGGATATGGTGGTGGGTTACGGCGCAGTGAGCATTAAATGATTTGTTTCCTCAATTGAACACCGCCTAACCCACCCTACAGATTAAGAATAAAGGATATGGTGGTGGGTTACGGCAGAGTCATCATTAAATGATTTGTTTCCTCAATTGAACACCGCCTAACCCACCCTACGATTAAGGTTTATCTATATTTACAGGAGTGTACCTTTGACAAAGGTGGAATGCATCAGAATCAGTCTTGGGTTGAACACTATTCTCGCTTCCGATGAGGGTAACGCATCCTTGCTGCAACAGGTGGTTCAGATTCAAATTCCACAAGTTAACTGTTCCATCTGGATTCGCTAATGCTAATTGTTCACCATCCGGGGAAAAGCTAACCCTGGCGACTGGATTTTTATGACTCGGTAAGGCTTTAAGTAATGTACCATTTTGATGCCATAGTCTGACGCGGTTATCGGTACTCGTCGTCGCTAGCATTTGGTTATCCGCACTAAAGCTAAAGCTGGTGACTGGTTTGGTATGTTGTAAGATATTCAACAATGTGCCATTTTTACGCCAGAGTCTTACTGTACCCTCTGTACTGCTAGAGGCAATGAGTTGACTATTGGGACTAAATTGGATATCGATAATAGCATCGTTGGTTGTATTAAAGGTGTGGAGTAACTTCCCATCCCGACACCGCCACAGTGCGATCGCGCCTTGGTGATCCACGGTTGCTAGTTTATCACCGTTGGCGGAAAAACTGACATGGGAAACATGGGGACGAGTTAACGTTTGCGATAATTGATCCTCTCGATATTGCCACAGTTGAATCTCCTTATCGGTACTAACGGCAATTTGTGGGCTATTGGGATTAAAACTGATACTGGTTATCGTATCAGCATTGACTTTTACAGTTCGCTGTTGTTGACCATTTTGATGCCAAATCTTAATCATACCATCAGCGCTAGCGCTGGCGAGGGTTTTGCTATCAGAACTAAAGCTGAGATTAAGAATGCGATCGCCTGCTTCCTGTAAGGTATAAACTCGGTTAGATTTATCGGGATCACTCAGATGATGCCACAGCTTTACTGTACCATCCTGATAAGCAACAGCCAACATCTGACTATCCGGACTAAACCGAAACTGAGTCACACCAGAAAAATGTCCGGGTAAGGTATTCGGCTGACTGAAACTCAAAATCGCTTGATTTAATGCCATAATCACCCGCATTTTGGTATCCGCCGTCACGCCCAGGGATTGTTTCAGTTCTTTCGCTGCACGCATACTTTCGATGAGTGCATCTCGCGTTTTATTGGTGGCTAAAAGGGATTCGGATAATAAACTTAGGGTATTGATTTTAGTATTCCGTTCTTCAATCGAGGGTTTAACCCAAAATACACCCATCAATAGGGTTATAATCACCGCCGCCGCCCCAGTAACATATTGAAATCTCAACTGCTGTTCCCGATTTAATTTCGCTTGGATTAATTTTCGCTGCTGTTGTTCTTTGGTTAATGCTTCCAGTAATTCTTTTTCGCGACGCAGTTGCTTAATTTCCGCTTGATTTTGGCTTTCAATTTGCCGTAATTGTGCCAGGGTTGCTTCTTGAGACGCAGCGAGGAAATGATAGTCGCGATCGCTTAAACTTTTCCCTGTCGCCCAATCTTGAGCATCTTGTAAAGCCTGTCCGCGCAATAATCGGGATTCATCTTGACAATCTGAGGCAAACCAAGCAGTTAAGGCTTCACTGTAGGGGCGTAATTCAGCCAGGGCGTTTTCTACCCAATTGGCGGTAAAAATTGACTGATAAATTTGATTTTTGACTCGAAGTTTTCCCCCTTGGCGAACAACTAATCCACTCAGGCATAATTGGGCTTGTTCCGGACTCTCATCAGCAATCAGTTCTCCCTGGTGTAAAATGCGCTGATAAAGTCCCAATAACCTGCCAGCCAATTGCTCATTTTTGAGAATGCGATCGCGGATGGTTCGGATATGAGCAGGTTCATCTTGAGATTCCCAGTTTTCCAGGATTTTGGATTGGACAATTTTCTCAATTAAGGGTGAATTTAAATTGTCTGTTGAATCATTAATATTCAAGTCATTTACCCCGACTATACTTGAATATTGCACCACTACCTTACAGAGTTTTTGGCTAAGAAAAGGTTGTCCACCTGTCCAGTCTAAAATCTCCTGTAAGACAGCTTCAGGATGATTAACATTTCCCGCTAATCCCTGAATCAACGGTTGACAATCTTTGAATTTAAACCCCTGCAATTCTATCGCCCGACCAATATTAAACGGGGTGCGGGTGGGGTCACGAATTAAATCCAATGGCGTAGCGACTCCGACTAGGGAAAACGTCAGGCGCTTATACTCACTATTTTGGGCGCGTTTATTATAGCAAGCACGAATCAAGGCAAAAAAGTCATCGGCAGCTTCTTGCAAACTGAGAATACTATCGATTTCATCGATAAAAATAACAATAGGTTGAGATAACTCTTTCAGCAATACCGTTGAAATAAGTTCACTCAATCGCTGCACCGGAGACATCCAATCTCGCCCTTGCCACCAGTCCATAAATTCCAGAGGATTGAATAGATTAAAGCTATTTAATAACTGATAGGCGACACCACCATACCACTGTTCCAGGGATTGACTACCAATATCAGATAAATCAATCGCAGCACAGGCACATCCTTCAGCAGAAAGCCTTTGCATGGTGCGAACCAGTAAACTAGATTTACCCATTTGTCGAGAATTGAGTACATAACAAAATTCTCCGGCTTTGAGCCCTTCATAGAGTTCGGTGTCCGCTTGTCGGATAATATAGGTGGGGGCATCTTCCGGAAGACTACCACCGATTTGATAGGGGTAATCGTGCATGATTTATTAGGTTTTTGGCTATGGGGATAAGGCGAGACATTTAAGTTGAATGGCACGGCAATAAGCATTAGGTAATCGCCGAAACCTTTGAGCTACCGTAGTGGCGTGGCACACCTTAATTGGTGGATTAGCATTGGTTCGTAGTGAGGGAACCTCAGCCCTCTCCAGATAGGCGAAGCGAGAACTAAAGTTCTCACTACAAACAAAGTCCTATTTTAGTAGATTTTTTCATTAATTATTGTAAATCCACTTAACTGGTTTATTTTAAATCCAGCCAATCCAATATGGTTTGAAGTAACCAAGCACTATCTATGTTGTCTAAATTGCCACTGATTCTACAGAGACAATGGGTTGAAATGATGCCAATTTCGTAACTGGAATCTCCATGAATCAAAAAAACATTGCCAATGTCTGTGATTTGGGTCTGTTGTTGAATAGTTTTAGACAACCATTTTTTACGCTTAATTTCTAGTTTATCACAAGTGCGATCAAATAAAACATAAGTTGTTTGGGTCTGGGCGCGAAACCAATTAAGGGATAGATTTATTGACACACCTAACAAAACCAAGTTAAAAGCTGTAAAACCGATCGCTTGAAATGATGGCATTAGAACCAACGTCGGCAATGACCCAATGAAGCAAAGAAAAATTAATAAATTAAACAAAACTAACTCTACATAAACAAACTTAATTTTCTGGATTATTTCAACAAAAGCAGGGGACAGTAGAATAATTTCTAAACGGTCTCTAGTCGTTTTAACCTTGATTAGCTTATCTGAAGGTTTCGACAGTTTCTGGAAAACCGGACGTGGGGGAGGATTAGACGGTGGAATCTGCCTATCTCTAAGTGCTTCTCTAGCTTCTTGAGCCGTGCTAAAGCGCCTCTCTAACGAAAGTTCGGTCATCTGTTCAATCCAACTGATAAACTGGGAATTGAGACTAAGGCGTGAATCGCAGCTATCCCGAAGGAAATCACGAAATTGAATTTGTCCTTCTGTTTGCGGTAAATCAGCAGGCGCTATACCTGTTAACAAGTGAATTAAGGTAGCCCCTAACGCATATAAATCTGACGCCGCCACCGCCCGCCCCCAAAACTGTTCTAAGGGTGTATAGCCACTCGTTCCCACCACCGTAAATGTAACCCCAGTAACAGCCGCTTGAGCTTGAACTGTCCCAAAATCTACCAGATAAACCCACTTTTTTTTCACCAAAACTAGATTACTGGGTTTAATATCTCGATGCAATACAGGCGGACTTAATTCATGTAAATAGACGATAATATTTAGGACTTCACTGGCAATCCGGCGAACCTGTTTTTCTGTAAAAATTTTATTATTATCTAATAAGGTTTGCAGAGAATTTCCTGGAATGTAATTTTGAACTAATCCAAACCACGGCAAGGTTAATCCTGAGTCTTTATCCAATGAAAAATAATCCCGATAGTGAGGAATGCGAGGATGATTCAAGGCTTGCAAAACTTGGGCTTCGCGTTCAAACAGTTTAAGTTCTTCCCACTGCATTTCTGGGCTAAAAGCCAGCAATTTAACAACAACTTTCTTCTTGGACTGTAAATCTGTGGCTAACCAAGTCTGTCGCCCTGCTGCTGTGCGTCCTAATCTCTGATGGAGCTGGTATCGTTCTTTTAAGCATTGATTTGGACTGAACATAATCGTTTATTGTTGAATACCAATTTGGCTATCATTTTTAATTTTTATTTGAAATACAACCAATTTAATAGTTCTTGGAGTAAGAAGGTGCTTTCATGCTCTCCTAAAGCACCACCAAATTTACACGTTGAATCAACGTAAGGAATTATGACTTCGTAAATCGCGCCTCGATTCATTAAGAATGCATTGCCAAGCTCTGAAATACTGAACTGCTGCTGTCCATAATACAAAAACCAGAGTTGGCGTTTTAGGCTTAAACGATTAAGGTTACGCTCCAATACGACATGAGTTTTTTCACCCATGCTATAGAAATAAAATAGGCAAAGAAATAGTGAAATGCACAATATACTTAAAGTCGTGTCCAAATATCCAGAATATATAGAAGATAATACACTGCCGATAATAATGATTAAAATTGCTGTATGAAAAGAGACAAGCACCAAAGCCGCTAACCAACTGTATTGGGTGATTTTTCTCAGTCCAGGAGCTGGAATAGTAATCGCCAATTTGTCTCTATCCGCTTTAAGTGTAATCAGGCTACCTGAAGGTTTAGAAAGTTTACCGCGAACGGGAAGTGATGTAGAACTCGACTGTTGAATTTGCCCATATTTCAGCGAATCTAGAGCCTGTTTAGCGGTGCTAAAGCGTTTCTCTAAAACAATTTCCGTCATCTGCTCAATCAAACTGATAAAATTGGAGTTAAGGCTGACGCGCGAAGCGAAGCTATCCCGAAGGGAATCGCGAAAATAAATCCGCCCTTCTTTTTGCGGTAAATCAGCCGGGGCTGTACCCGTTAACAGGTGAATTAAAGTTGCGCCCAAAGCATATAAATCAGAAGCCGCAACTGCACGTCCCCAAAACTGTTCTAAGGGCGCATAACCACTCGTTCCCACCACAGTAAACGTAACACCTGTAACAGCCGCTTGAGCTTGTACTGCACCAAAATCTACCAAATAAACTTGCTTGTCTTCCCCTAAAATCAGATTACTGGGTTTAATATCTCGGTGTAATACAGGCGGACTCAGTTCATGTAAATAAATCAGAATATCCAGAACTTGAGTCGCAATTGCACGAACTTGCTTCTCACTAAAATGTTTACCTTTATCTAATAATTCTTGCAGAGAATCTCCCGGAATATAATCTTGCACCAATCCAAACCACGGCAACTGTAACCCGGCTTCTTTATCTAACGAAAAATAATCCCGATAGCGGGGAATTCGGGGATGATTCAGGGCTTGTAAAACTTGTGCCTCGCGTTCAAAGAGTTTAAATTCTTCCCACTGCATTTCCGGGCTAAATGCTAATAGCTTAACCGTCACTTTTTCATTAGACTGTAAATCCGTCGCCAACCAAGTTTGTCGCCCTGCAGCCGTGCGTCCTAATTTTTGTTGCAGTTGGTAACGTTCCTTTAAGCATTGCTCTGGATTGAACACGAGATTACCTCTGATAAATGTTGACGGTATCTGGCGCTTGTGTAGGGGCAGGTTTTACTGTCATCATTTCTTACCTTAACCTAGGTATGACTAAACCCGCCTTGACTGACAATTATCTCATCTCCCTTATTGCCTTTTTTGATCAGGAATTACGCAGTTACACCACAGATGGGGGCAAAGGTGCGTTACGCTTCGCTAACACACCCTACATATAGAGGCTTTGCGTAAGTCCTATTGATAATACGGCTCTATCCTGTTTCCTGGGTACAGTTTCAGGTTATCGAGACTTCCGCCGCAACATTCCTACCCGGTGTTGTAAATTGCCGATTAACGTTAATTTTTGTAACGCTCAATTGTCGCCATGGCTTGATTTTTACCGCCATAGTAAGATTGGATAGTTTGAGCAATCTGAATCGCTCGTTCAGGGTTCCCTGTAGCAACTAATCGACGTACAATGGCATCCAAGGCTTTGGCTTTTTGTTCGTAGTCTGTAATCGTTTTAGCCACCTGAATGGCTTGCTCATGCTCAGTAGGCGTGGTTAAATAGGGTGCGATCGCGTGGATAGTCTTACTCTGAATCGAGTCATCGGTAATACTGTGAGTCACTCTCAGGGCTTGGGTATACTCACCAGCATCGGTTAACTGGAGTGCGATCGCTTGTATCTTTTCGACGATTGTCAAAGCTTGCTTAGACTTACCAGCAGTCGCTAACTCTGTGGCAATAACTTCCAATGCTTTAACTCTCTCTCCTACAAAGTAAACAGTACAAAACCACCCAACTTAAATCCAAAAATTAATCATTGCCCTTTGCACCTCTCTCTCCCTCTGCGAACCTCTGCGCTAACCTCTGCGTCCTCTGCGTTTCAAAAAAAACCTTAAACCAACCCCTACCTACCCTTGAAGCTGCATCAAATAATAAGCCATGGGAATAATGCCAAAGGAACCTATATGCATCGACATAACCGTCATTGCCAAATTAGGATGCTTCTGCTTTAATAAACCTGCGATCGCAAACCCCTTCGTCACAAAGCCAAAAATAAAGCCAATCAGCAGTAATCCGGCTGTCACACCGTAAAGAAACGCTAGGTTTGCGGAACTATCCATGGCGCTAATCAGGAATAACGTAGCAAAACCTAAAGCCATGCTGTCACACCTTTAAATTGGCAATGGGTAGCAAGCAAGAGGCTTAATGCAGTGAGCAAGATGCTCACACTACAACAAGGATTTTATTGACATTAAGATTTAAATGCCAAACAGCTTAACCGTTGCCACCGCGATGAATTACAAGGTTGTTTTTGTACAACTTCACCCTACTCACAATTGAAGAATCAGCGTACTGGGAAAATCAAGACCATGGAGAGAGTTGGTTGACGAACAAAGCCCACCCTGACCTAAATTAACTGTTTGTAGTCAGCGCTTAAGCGCTTCTGCCACTAAAGTGGCTACTACGAACTCAGGTTAAGGCGTGCCATTCGACCTCAATTAGATGCTGAATAGAGATGTGTTAATTTGTCGCCAGACATAAGCCTATTGATAGAAGGTAAACCCTTCTATTTTTTTTAGAATGAACGTAAACCAAATATAAACGGAGGTACAATTATGACGACTCCACGCAACAAGTATTCAAAATTAAAATTACCGCGTTTACCCGATCGCACTCCTGAATCTCAAGGGTCAGTATCTAGACTAGGCGTGGATTCTACCCTTATCAAACTAGGGACTCTAGCCATCGCCGTAGTCCTAACCAATCTGGGTTTAACCCATTCGGCGTTTGCTCAAACTCAACTTCCCAGTAATCCTAACTCGCTTCCCGCCACAACCCTTACCATCGGGTCAGACTCCAAATATAGACCTCCCTGACGCCGAACCGCCTCAACGATTAGCACCGCCTGGGATCTATGAACACCCCGACTTCTTTGAGGAAGGTGAGGAAAAGCTAGAACGACGCATTGACAGGCTCAGAGAGAGACGCGATGAGGACGAATCAGAAGAGGATGTACTCACCATTGAAGTTTTCAATTCCTTTGAGCCAATTACTCAATCGGATAATTAGGGTCTGCTGAATAAGTCTTAACGAGGCTTTATACCCAATTTATCGGTAAAAACCTTGCACTTGTTGGATGAAAAAATAGCTTGAAACCCTTATCTGCTCTATCTTCCACACTCATGCAGCAAGCCCTACTTATCACGGATTTGCTCAGATCATTTATGGTGAAAACGAATTCCCAGGAAAATATCATAGACGAAACTTAAGAAATCTTTGCCTTGTAGCAGTCCCAATGACTGATGACAGCCCTTTTGTTCTAATAAAGGCTGAGTGGCTCGATAGGCTCCTTGATATTTGTACCAGGGAATAGAGGGCCACAGATGATGAATCAAATGGTAATTCTGACCCATAATCATAATATTCAGGATGGGGCTAGGATAAACCCTGGCATTTTTCCAGCGATCGCGTTCTTTGAAGGGACGATGGGGTAAATAGTCAAAAAACAAGCCCAACGCCAATCCCACAACCAAGGCTGGGGTAAACCAAAAGTTCATGATATAGCCCAAAAAGCCATAGTGACACGCCAGGTAAATTACCCCCGCCACAAACGCTCGGCTCAAGAACCATTCCAGCAGTTCATACTTACGCCACAAGCGACGCTTAAAGAAAAACACCTCATGGTAAAAGAAGCGTGCCGCAATTAACCACAGAGGACCCCCTGTTGATACAAAATGATCGGGATCGTTTTCTGGATCATTCACATTGGCATGATGCTGCATGTGTACCCGGGTAAACACTGGGAACGCAAACCCTAACATCAGCGCACTCCCATGACCCATCAGCGCATTCGCGATCCGATTTTTGTGGGCAACATTGTGAGAGGCATCATGGATTACCGTACCTGCCATATGCAATGCTAGGACATTAATCCCAAAGCACAAAGGTGCAGGTAACCCCCACAGCCAGTAACCGCAGGTCGAGAAGACGATCAGAGCAATCGCTACTATGAAAATTAGTAACGTTAGATTAAAATCTTCGGGGGCACCCAAGAATTCTCTGGGTACGGTCAGTGGCTTGATTGCCTCCGACATCGTTGTTTGTACTCCTTATTAACTATCCTTTGGTAGTATAAGATGTCTTAACAGAATTATAAAGTTTTGTTGACATCAGGTCATTTAATCAAAATTGACCGACTGATAAGCTTAACACGTTTTTGGGGCTTCGCTCAGGATAGGGGGAGCAATGTAGAGACGTAGCATGCTACGTCTGGGAGCGGAGGGAGCTGGGGGAGCGGAGGGAGCTGGGGAAGCTGGGGAAGCTGGGGAAGCTGGGGAAGCTGAGGGAGTAAACGAATGACCAATGACCAATGACCAATGACGAATAACTGTGAAGTGTTCAGGGAACCTCTGATCGTACTGCTATGGTCTTAATCTCATAAGTAGTTGCTTATCCACAGCGTATCCATCCATGAAACTTTCTTCCCGATTCCCTGTTCCCTCTACTCAGATGACCCGCAATCGGTTAGCCAATAGGGTGTCTTTGGGGTTAAGAACCACAGGTTGGTCAGCGAGTTTAGCCATTGTCCTCGCTAGTACAAATGTTTTGGCATTCAACCCCGCCAACCAAAACCTCCCCGTTCAAAATCAGCCTCAGCGCGATGCTACCGTTGCTCAGAATAACACCAATGACCCTCGATTCACCTGCCAATTCTTTGAGGGGGAGTATACGGTGATGTATCATCCCGAAAGTCAACCTGAACAGGTTTATGCTTGGGCGACTCCGAGTTTGATGGGTGGGGGTTGGACTCCCGAACGGCGCTGTAATGAAATTAGCCGTCGGTTGGAGTTTTATCGACCCGATGGGTTATTGGAAATGCGGACAGCGACGGAAAATAACTACAACATTATTTGTGTCACGACTCAGAAAAACCCAGACTGTCAAATTGTCCTGACTGTACCGCCAGGTGAAGATCCTCAACTCATTCGCGATCGCGTGTTTGAAAATTTGACGGTTGCTGATAGTGGTCAATTGACGGATGCTGTGACCACATTTATTGAAGATGATAACCGTTCAGATGTGCTTAATCAGGTGTTAAATGAAGGATTATCAGTCTTGGGAATTGGTCAACCGTCTAGACCGAATTCTGAGTCGCTCAATTTGCGACCTTTTCTTGATCCGGCTGATGGTGGAACAGGAACTCAATTGCGTCAGGGGACACCTGTACACTCAAGTCCTCGCTTAAACCCCGATAATTTCCGATAAATCGGGTTCGATTGCGGGCTGAGCAACACTGAGATCTAAGAAATTTTGGTGTTTTAATATTTCAAATAGGTTTACCTCGGTTTCCAGAAAACAAGCATGACCTGACTTTGGCAGCACTGACATCGTAGCGTTTGGCAGATAGTTGACTAAGGATTTGGCTTCTGAGACTGAAGACCACAACCGATCCGCAGCGCTGGCGAGAATGAGGACGGGTTGGGTTAACTGTTCGAGTTCTCCTGGATTAACTTTAAAATTCCTCAGCATGGAGACTCGCCAATGCATCGTTTTTGCTGGCAAAGACCGCATTGCTTCTAAGAGGGCGCGGCGATTTCTGGGAATCATCCGATTGAGGGATGATAAGACGGGTAACACTGTCAAAGTAGATAGGTGATAAACATTATCGGGTAATACGCCTAACCATTGTGATCCCCACAGCAACCAAGAGGGTTGACTCACGGATGTGGCTGGGTTACTTAAAATGATTCGGTATAACAGATGGGGGGCGGTGAGGGCGACCTTTAGCGCTAAAGAGCCACCAAAGGACTCGCCACACAGATAAACGCTTTGGTTGCGTCGTTGGCTGAGTTCTGTGGCAATTAAGCTAGCCACCTGATTGGCTAAGTCTTGCCAGTTACTCAAATCATGGGGAGGAATGACCAAACAACGAATATCAAACGCTGCGGCTAAGTTGGGTATCTGCGATCGCAAGAGCTGACCGGTTCCATCCATCCCCGGTAAATAGACAAACAAGGGATAATCCGGATTTGGCGATCGCGGTTTCAGAAAATCAGGATAACTTTTTAGCTCTGGCATCATTGACTTTAGGTAGCCTTCGCTTATACTAGACAATTTCCCCCCTAGGGGCTTTCTCGGCTAACGCTGAGATCTGTATCGATTAGTCCTGACACAACCCTTAGGGATCGTTATTTAATCTTTCTTTACAATAAGCGGTAATACCGCTGACTGGCAAATATTCTGAAGGTGGGGATGATTGAAATGGTGGGGAATAGGGGAACAATTAGGGAGCAGGGGCAGCTTATCGCAGTAGTCTTAGCCCCAATTCAACAACAGGAGTTGACAAAATCGCTATTATATGAATATACGGCAAATTACCAAGACTTACCTCTGCTGCTGCTAACCAATTCCTTGTCAAACAAGAGTTTGGCAGTTCGTCCAAGATACGGAAATACTACCCTAACTGTTTAGGTCTTGTACAGTATCGGGTAATCAGTTAGACTAACAGCTTGTCTACTCGCGCTGACTAAACGAGAAGATGGTTGGGAAGGGGGCATCTATTTCTTTCATAAAAAACTGAGGCATAAAAATCATGTTGAATAATTTTAGTACCGATCCCATTTTTACACCTGAACAAGTTTTAGAAAATCGCGGTCGAGTTGCCATATTCATTGATGGCTCGAATCTGTTTTATGCAGCTTTGCAATTAGGCATTGAAATTGATTACACCAAACTGTTGGTTCGTTTAACGGCTGGTTCACGATTACTGCGCTCCTTCTTTTACACCGGTGTTGATCGCACCAATGAAAAGCAGCAAGGCTTTTTGCTGTGGATGCGCCGTAATGGATACCGGGTCATTGCTAAGGATTTAGTCCAGTTACCCGATGGCTCGAAAAAAGCGAATCTAGATGTCGAAATTGCTGTCGATATGATGGCATTAGTGGGGTCTTATGATACTGCCATTCTCGTCAGTGGTGATGGTGATCTAGCTTATGCGGTAGATGCCGTCAGTTACCGAGGAGTGCGGGTTGAGGTGGTTAGTTTACGTTCAATGACTAGCGATAGTCTGATTAATGTCGCGGATCGATATATTGATCTGGATCAGATTCAAGAAAGTATCCGCAAATCCCCACGACAAAACTATACCTATCGTCCTTTATCCGGTATTGGTATGATGGATGATCACGGAGATCCTTCCATGGGTCATTAAGCTGTTCGTCATTGAAACGTTATTGTCAATAATGGCAATGGCGAAATTCTGGTAATGCGAGCCAGAAAGCTCGCTACGAATACCCGAATTTGAATTCATGACAGTTTACTCATGAGTTATGAGTCATTAGTCCTGAGTTTTTAGCGATAAGGACTAATGACTCATCATCAAAATTTCACTCAGCTAGCTCCAATGATTTTGAGTTGGAAACGATGTTTTGCAGTGAGCCTCTGTCTATTGGCTTATGCTCCACTCTTCGGCTGTCAGACTGATAGTCAAACGGTCAAGAAAATTCAACAAGATACAGAGTCTACCGATATTGAAGGATCTCTTATATTCAACAATGTCACCTTGGAGCAAGCTGATGAACAAGGTCGTCCTTTATGGCGGGTAAAAGCTAACCAAGCAACCTATACTAAAGACAAAAAAATAGCTAAAGTTGAACAGCCCATCGGTGATTTATTTCAGGATGGAAAGGTTATTTTAAAAGTATCAGCCAAGAGTGGGGAAGTTCGGGAAGATGGGAAACAAATCTTTCTGCGAGGAGATATTACGGCTACCGATACCCGCAATGGCGCGGTTTTTAAGGGTGAGGAGTTGGAGTGGTTACCTCAGGATGAGTTGTTAGTGGTACGCCGAAACTTAGAGGGACGCCATCCTGAACAAATCGATGTCACGGCTAATGAAGGACAGTATTTAACACGAAGTGAGCAAATGGAACTTAAAGGCTCTGTTCAGGCACTCTCGAAAGATCCCAATGTGCAACTGAAAACAGAGCAGTTACTTTGGCAAATCAAAGGGCAAAAGTTAATTGGGGATCAACGGACTCATCTCGAACGGTACAAGGATAACACTGTAACCGATCGCGTAGTCGCTAACCAGACGGACTATAACCTCAAAACCAAAGTCGCGATCCTGAAAAAAGATGTTCAGCTTACGTCCATTGATCCCCCGGTTTTAATATCCAGCAATGAGGTAATCTGGGATGTCAAGGCGGACACAGTCCGCTCAAATCAGCCTGTTCAAATTCTCCATCAGGAGGAGAAGGTGGTGATTACGGCGAATCAAGGACAGGTGGATTTAGAGAGCGAAGTCGCCAATTTAAAGGGGGGTGTCCAAGGGCTAGGAAGTCGCAATCAAGCAGAACTCTATGCCAATCAGGTTAGGTGGGACATTCCCACTCAGAAGATGCAGGCGTCAGGAAATGTGATTTATAAGCAAATTGATCCCCCCTTTAATGTCACCGGAGCCACCGCCGTGGGTAAATTACAGGATCAGAGCATGATCGTCAGGAGTGGATCGAGCGATCGCGTCGTCACCGAAATTGTCCCCTAGAGGAAGCAGGGGGAGCAGGGGGAGCTGGGGGAGCTGGGGGAGAAGAGACGTTCCGATGAAACATCTTTTGTAGGGGCGGGTTTTACTACTAACATTTCGTTTTCACCCTGATGTAACTAAACCCGCCCCAACCTAACCATTCAATTATCGCAAATGACGTAGCTTGCTTCTCGCGATAGCGAGTATGACGAATGACCAATGACGAATGACAAATGACAAATGACTACGGCACATCAAAAAGAATACTATTGGGCAGATTACTAATAGCACGTTGCAGGGTGGCTAGCGCTCGGTTGTAGTCTAGTATTGCTGTCAATAGGTTGACTCTGGAACGAGTTAATGCTGTTTGCTGATTAATTACATCGGTTTGAGTACCAACCCCAGCGCCAAATCGTAACCGTGCCAATCGTAAGCTTTCTTGTGCCTGTTCTAGGGCAAAGGATGCCGTTTGAATATTCTCCTGGCTAGCTGTTAACTGGAAAAAAGCTTGTTCAACCTCAAGGCGAATTTGGTCACGTTCATTGGCAAAATTGGATTCCGCGATCGACACATCTGCTTCAACTTGTCTGGCTCTGGCTTTCGCGGCTCCCCCATCAAAGAAATCCCACTGAAGTCGGGCTCCTAGGGTCAAGCCATCTGTCGGACCATCACTATCATCCAACTGGGTGGAAATATTATATTGGGCAAACAGATTCACCTGGGGTTTATTGGCGGCTAGGGCAATGCGCCGTTGTTGTTCATTGATATTGCGTTGTGCCAGTTGCTGTTCTAACTCCGCCCGGTTTTTCAGTGCTAAAATAATGCTTTCTTCTAGGGAGAGTTCCCAGTCCCCTGCCACATCTATGGGATCAGCCGCAGAAATTCCCACCTGCTGATCCAAACTTAACAATTGTGCAATTTGGCGGCGGGCAATGCGTTGCTGACTGATGGCGTTGGTTAACGCTTGATTATTATTGGCGAGTTCCACCTGCGCCTGCAACACTTCAAATCGAGTTCCTAAGCCAGCTTGTTCGAGTAACTGGGCATCCCGTAGACTGCGAGCCGCATCATTAACCGCCGCTTGGCTAATTTCGACTTCGGCATCTGCTTGTTGTAAATTGTAGTAAGTCCTAGTCACATTTAGTCGTAAATCTGCCAGGATGCTTTCTAAACCCAGTTGTTGGAAGCGTACCTGTTGTTCGGCAGCTTGAATGGCTGCGGGACGACGCCCCGCTGTATAAGCTGCATAATTTAATTCCAGTCTGGTATCAAAGTTTGTCGATGTGAAAGTTTGGCTGCCTTGAAACTGTAGCTGTTGTTCCGACTCAGTTCGGACAAATTCGGCAATGGCACTAATTGATGGAAACTCGGCAGCTAGCTGTTCTTGCAGCGCAAACTCCGCTTGTTCTAACTGGAATCTAGCGATTTGTAACTGTTGATTGTTACGCCGTGCCAATTCTATTGCCTGTTCTAGGGTAATGGGCTGAGTCGTCTGCACTTGGACTTCTTCGGTTTCGGTGGGAAACAGCAATGGATTAGCACTGGGATTGAGCAAGTCTGATATCGGTAGATCAGGAGTGGTAGACGGTATTGGCACAGATTCAATCTCTGGTGTGAGAAAGTCGGGTAAAGGTGTTTCGGGTTCCTCTAGCGTGGGAAGGGGAGGAAGGAATTCAGGGGTTTGACCAATCGAATTTTCTGGCTGTTGGGTAACGAGTTGCTGAGAGTCTTGAGCCAGTTCTGTGGGATTGGGGGAATGTTCAGTCTCAGAGGTTACGGGTTCACTTGTCGAGTTCAAGGACTCACTTGTCTGAGCATGGGTTGGTTCCTCTATGGTGTTCCGGTGGAAATGACGTTGCTTCCTTTTGATCGCGCCTAAGCTCGTGCTGAAGCCATCAGGATCAATTCCTTCTGCCATCTGCCTGGTTGGTGAGCCTGTCGAACCACTGCCATCTACCTTTGGTCGGTCATCGTCCGCATCAACGAGTACGTTCTCCTCAGTCGATTGGGGAGCCACATCTGTCAATCCTCTGTGTGTCACCTCATCACGTTGATGAGTTGGGGCTTGACGTTGAAAAGTAAGCGGCGACGGTAAATTTTGAGAGGCGCTTGGTTTTGTATAGATCAGAGCGATCGCAGTCCCCACACCTAGAGCTACAAAATCACGAAACGTTGGCATAAGTTTAAATTTGGGTCTTTAGTCTAAAAAAAAATTATTTTGCTTCCATGAGTAGAGTCACCATAGGCAGAATAATCGCTTATCTGCAAGCTTGGCAAACCTGTCAAGGTAAGAGTTTCTCAATCCAGCTTGACACAAGGAATCAGAGGCATCTCATAGTGTTGTGCCGTTGAAACCCTCAGTTCTGCCAGTTAGTCTGGCAGTATTGGAGAGAGCCGGATAGAGGAAACACACAGCCGGGCCATACTTGCACCGATTGCCAGTTATTTTTACGGTAGAACTTATTCAGATATACTTTTGGATAAAGATCAGGATAAATTTTAACCCAATATGGGGAAGCAATGAGTGACCTTTTAGCCTGACCCAAATTAATGGGATTCCAGCCGCAGCCGTCAATAGATGAATCAGTCCATTGATCATGCGATCGCGTTCTCAGGGCAAAGTGTCACCACCATGCATGATGGTAAACACTCTACCAGCAACGTTGTCAAGCCAGCCACAATGATTGGGTACAGGTAAGACGCCACAATGGTTATATTTTCCCAGCACACGATTTACATGCTCGCTCAACGGCGCTTGAGAACCTGCAAATGGGTTCTGCATTTTTTGTCGCGTTAGATTAACCTATAACTAGCCCTAGTGGATCAATAGCTTCCATATCCAGATTGGTAAAGGCTCTGTAGGCAGTGCCACAATTATCAACTATAACTCGGAAATGATGAGTGAATCGAGTCCAGTGTGTCTTGCTTTTATTTACCCCACGCCAAGTATGCTCGAATCCTGTACTCCCTTGCTGTTTAATTTTTTGATGTAAGTCGTGTAGATCTTCAGGATGCCAAAAGTCGGTCATCTTGCGCTGAACAATTTCTTCTGGGGTAGCATCCCATACTGTTGCTGCCATAGCTGGGGTAACTAAGAGTTGACGTTCGTCTCTTAGCCGAACTAAACCACCTTTGATGTTTGGTGTTTCGATAAACCGTGAAATTACATCAACGAGTGGGCGGGATAACTGAGTCCTAAATTTCCTGATTCTCTTTCCCAAGCCCCCCAAGCTGAATAGGAGACGCCAACCTTTGGCGTAAACTGGCGTAAAGGTTCATCATCTCTTAGCTTTAAGCACAGCCTGGATAGGCGGTCTTTTCCTTCTACTGTGAGCAAAATTTTGACAAGTGTATAAATGTTATATTCAAACAGTATCATGCCTGATCCTGTGCTGTCAGACCCAGTTCTGTGCTTGATTTACACACTTGTGTTTAATTTTTGCACAAATATTATAGCATCAAGTCATCGAAGAGCGAAGATAAATTTCCCAAAAACTCCTAAGCTGTGATGCCTGAAAACAGAGCATCCCGCATTTCTCACCAGTCTTGCCATCTGAGTCGTCGAAACCTTGACCTGGAGTAGGTTTCGAGCACCATTGACCGACCTGACTTTTCACGGGCTCTCTCCAAACCTCTCTCCAAACCTCTCTCCTCCCCAGGAGAGAGGCTTTGAATTCTCCCCCTTCCGTGCTCTCAAAAGCTCCCGCATCCTCTGGCTTCCCCCATGGAATACAGCTTATCACTAACCTTATTGACTAAATTTTGATGGGTATAATAATACTCTCAAACTTGCCATTAAACAATTCTCCAAACAACTTAACCCCTCAAAATTAATACAACCAATTATTCGTTAATATACAACGTAACTCTATATGCTTTAATCGAGGTAATTGCGTTAACTTACCACAACCATGAGTTCTAAATTATCTCAAAAGGTTGGCTCGCTACCAAGGATATTAAACTATCGACAATCAGCTGTACTGGACTTTGGTCGATCCGTTGTTCTTACCAGCGCCGTTATTGCCACATTGGTTGTTGGGATTCGACAGATAGGAATCCTAGAGGCAGTGGAGCTAGGAGCATTCGACCAGATGATGCGGTGGCGTCCAGATGAGCGTTCAGATGAGCGCTTACTAGTCGTCGCCATCACCGAAAAAGATATACAGGAAATTCAGCAAGCGACGCTGTCTGACCAAACCTTGAATCGACTCTTAGGGAAACTCCAAGAGTATCAACCCTTAGCCATAGGTTTGGATATTTTTAGAGATGTTCCTGTCGGAACGGGTCGCGCCGACTTACTCAAACGTTTCCAGCACAGCGGTAACATCATTGCGGTATGCAAATCGGGGAGTGCTGACAATCCTGGAGTTCCACCTCCACCCGGAATTCCAGAAGAGCGAGTAGGATTGTCCGATCAAGTGATAGACACCGATGGAATTATCCGCCGCAGTCTGTTGTTCATCAGTCCTGCTCCCTCTAACACACCAGCCGATTCATCTGACGCTAACACAGATAGTTTATGTGATGATTCATCGGGTCCCCTGTTATCCTTAGGTTTTCAGCTAGCGCTTCGTTACTTACAACCGCTCTTAATTCAGCCAGAATTCACAACCGCCGATGAACTAATGTTGGGTTCAACGGTATTTAGTCGGATCAAAGAGAATGATGGCGGCTACCAAAAGGCGGATGTGGGGGGATATCAAATCCTGCTCAACTACCGCTCTGCTGAAACCGTTGCTAAGCAAGTAACGCTGACACAGGTACTTGAAGGTAAAATTGACCCGACTTGGATAAACGATCGCATTGTCTTAGTCGGTTATACTGCCCCCAGTAAAAAGGATGATTTTTTCACACCCTACAGTGCTGGTCAACAGGAAACATTTAAAATGCCAGGGGTTGTTGTTCATGCTCAAATCGTGAGTCAAATTCTCAGCGCCGTTCTGGATGATCGACCCCTGTTTAGGTTTTGGACTGAGTGGGGTGAAATGCTTTGGATCGCCGGGTGGTCACTTATCGGAGGAACGTTGGCTTGGCGCATTCGTCATCCAGTAGGCTTTGGCTTCGCTGGAATAGTAGCAATCGGGGGATTATTTGGGATTAGTTTTGTACTTTTCACCCAGGCTGTGTGGATACCGATCGCCGCACCGACAATAGGTTTAATCGCTACAGCCGGAAGTGTAATCGTAGTCGATAGATTCGAGAAGGGAGGATACGCTAATAAAATTTACCAGGGTGTTCAGAAACTTTTTAAGATTGAAATTGATCAGGAAGAAAAAGATCGTCAGTTAGCTGAATACGAGGGCATGATTAACCGAGTTCAGCAATGGCAGGAGCAAGCGCAGGAGCTGGGGGTTCAGGAATCCTTACCGGCTTTAGACCAGGGTTTGCAGCCGTTGAGTGACGTTGATGATGGGGAGGCGTTTAACCAATCAGCGGATAGTTTAGAGATCGACTACTTTGAGCAGTTGCAACAAAAAGCTAAAGCGCTGGAGAATCAGGAGATCACCCAGCAGCTAATTATAGAAATTACCGAGCAAGACGTGACGATACTTGAACGATACTGCCAGAAAACCGAGCGCAATAAAAATGATGTTTTGCGGGAGTTCATTCACTCACTTGAACAGACCCTAACTAATTACAAGTAATCTAGTTAGGGATTCTTTCCCTGCTGTTACCACTGGGAACCGCTGTTCTCGGTGGGTATCAGGAACTTTTGCCTTTATACCCCTCCAAGCCATTTCTACTAAGGAGCTAAGA